>CALDHJ010000494.1 GCA_937941555.1 uncultured Granulosicoccaceae bacterium
ATTGCCGGTGGAATCCGAAGGCCGCGGGCGACCTCGGCGTCGAGTGCCGCTTCGAGCGCGCGCACGCTCTCGAGCCGCGCGATAACCGCATCGAGCCGCTCGAACGGCACGACCACCACGCCATCGCGGTCGGCCACCACCATGTCGCCGGTCTCGACCGCGACCCCTCCAACCACAATCGCAGCCCCCACGGTGCCCGGCCCGCTGGTAAAGGGTGATCCGGGCGTCAGTCCGGTACACCAGGCTGGCAAACCCACCTCAACAATGCCCGCGTAATCGCGCATCGGCCCGTCCGTGACCAACCCGGCCGCGCCGGTGTTCTTGAGCATGCCCATCAAGCGGTCGCCGGCCGAAGCGCATCCCTGGTAGCCGTCGTAGGTGGCCACCAGCATGTCGCCGGGCTCTACAAACGCGAGCGCTGCAAAGGTCGCAAGCATGTCGCCTGGGCCGTTGTCAGCCGTCAAGGCCGGCCCCGCCGCAACGCAATCGAGATCGCGGCCGGCACCGAGCGGCTGGATGCGCGCCGACAACACCCCGGCGCCATCCATGGCGTCAACCACGAACCCGGTGGGCACGCCTTGAAACGCGGCAATCTGCGCGGCACTTGGCCTGCGGTCGGGCCGTTTGACTCGGATTTTGGGTGGCTCTTCGATCATGGGTCTCACTCCCGGTCTGTCTAGCTGTCCGCAGTATCGCACCCCACCGGCGAGGTGCGCTCCCCGCCGCGACCAGCCGCACACCACGCGGTAATGCAATCCCGGCTCAAGAAACCGGCTCAAGGGTACGCTAACGGGTTTATACGTAAAAACCGCAAGCACTCGATCAGCCGACCGCGCAGCCGGGCGAACCGGACACGCCACCATGTTGCGGGCAGGCATCGAGTGAACACTGGGCTGAGCTGTGCCCGCGGGGCCTGCGCCTGAGCGCACGATTTCGCCGGATAACGCCTGATCTGTCCACCACAGCATCCGGCCTGCGAACCGCACGGAATTCCCTATGACACCCCGAACGCCGACTTCAGCCCCCATGGCCCGCACCCGATGGCAGTATGCCGCGATCGCCGCCACTGTCTCCCTGTCAATCGCTGCCTGCTCCGATAACACGAGCTGGTTCAAGGGCGAAAGCGAGGCCGTGGACAGCGCGCTGAACACACTGGTGTCTGACCTCGATCTCCGCCAGGACCCGCGCGCGGGCCGCAACCTGCCGCAGATAACCGATCCGCTGCCACAGCTTGGCCGGGATCTCTTTTTCACCAAGGCCCTCGGCGGCGGTATGGACTCGGCTTGCGTCACCTGCCACCACCCATCCCTCGGTGGCGCGGACGCGCTGTCGTTCTCGGTTGGTGTTGGCGCGGTCAACCCCGATCTCCTCGGCGAGGGACGTGTCCACGGTGGCGGACTGCCGTTGGTTCCGCGCAACGCACCCACAGTGTTCAACCTCGGACTCTGGGACACTGGACTCTTCTGGGACTCGCGTGTCGAGAGCCTCGGCAAAACCGCTGGCGCCAACGGCGCCGGCAGCGGCATCCGCACACCCGACACATTGCTCGGCACGGCCGATCCCGGCGCCGGCCCGAACCTCGCCAGCGCCCAGGCCCACTTCCCCGTGACCAGCGCCGAAGAAATGCGCACGTCGGCCTTCGAGAACGGGTCGAGCAACGAGGATGTCCGCAGCCACCTCGCAGCGCGCGTCGGCAACTACGGCATAGGCGCGGGAGAACTGGCGACCAACACCTGGCTGCCAGCTTTCCAGGCGGCTTTCAGCAGCACCGACACCGCCGAGAACCTCATCACTTTCGACAACATCGCCGAGGCGATCGGCGAGTACGAGCGCTCGATGGTGTTCGTGAACAGCCCGTGGCAACGCTTCCTCGACGGCGACACCGACGCCATGACGCAACAGCAGAAAGAAGGCGCGCTGCTGTTCTTCACCCGGCCCGGTGACGGTGGTGCCGGCTGCGCGGCGTGCCACAGTGGCCCTCTTTTCAGCAATGGCATGCACACAACAGTGGCTTTTCCGCAGATCGGGCCCGGCAAGGGCGACGGTCCGACCACCAACGACGATTTCGGTCGAGAGCGCGAAACCGGCAATCCGCAAGACCGCTACCGCTTTCGCGTGCCAAGCTTGCTGAACATCGAGATGACCGCGCCCTACGGTCACGCGGGCGCCTACGCCACACTCGAGGAAGTGGTGCGCCACTACGACAGCCCGCAACGCACGGTCGACACCTACTTCGCCAATGGCGGTTGGTGCCAACAAGATCAGTTCCGCGACCTTGCCAGTTGTGCAAGCCTGTACCCGGACGCGGTCTCCAACACCCAGCTAGCGCTCGACAAGCTGCGCCAGGAGCAGCGTGACCGCGTGAGCCTGTTCGGTCAGATCGATCTTGAAGACGCGCAAGTCGATCAACTGGTGGCGTTCATGCAGGCGCTGACCGACCCCTGTGTCACCGATCGCAGTTGCCTCGACCCGTGGATCGCCAACAACGCCTCGAGCGGACACGACGGCATCCAGCTCAACGCCGTGGACGAGGCGATGAACCCGCTGTAGCGCTCCAGCGCCTGGCTCAAGGCGCTCTCGACCCGGCAGCAGCCGTTGCCGGGTTCGTTCGGCTACGGGCATTCGCCACCGATTCAGCGCCCAGTGGAGATTTCGGTCACGCCGCGCAGTCGATGGCGGTAAGCTGCATCCGCACGCCCGCCACGCGATTCGGATGATCTCGCTCGACGCCACCCTGCCCGCCCTCTACGCGACGATCGCACCGATTTTTCTGGTGGTCGCGGCCGGCTTTCTCAGCGCCCGCACCGGTCTCTTGAGCGCCGATGCCATTCGCGCGCTCGCGGCCTACGCGGCCCGTGTCGCCGCGCCCGTGATGGTGTTTCGCGCCATCGCCAACAGCGAGCCTGCCAGCCTGCAACAACCCGGATACCTGATCGCCTACGCGGCGGGCTCGTGCCTCGCCTTTGCGGTGTGCGCGCTGTGCCTGCGCCGTGTAACCAACGCGCAGGGCCCGGCCCTCGCTTTCGGCGCACTCGGCGGCAGTTTCGGCAACACCCTCATGGTCGGCTTTCCGCTCGCGACCCTGCTCTACGGCGACGCCGCGACCGTGCCGCTGGCATTGACGCTGTTGGTCGAGGTTGCGATCGTGCTGCCGCTCGCGCTGACCCTCGCCGAAAGCCGACACGAACACGGGGCCGCCGGCCACCACGCGCTGCGACGCAACCTGCTCAACGCCGCGCGCAACCCGCTGGTCGTCGGTATGGTGCTCGGCGCGTTGCTCGCGTGGAGCGGGCTCACCCTGCCTACCGCCGTCAATGATGGGCTGGGCCTGATCGCCCAGACCGTGGCGCCGGTGGGCTTGTTCGTGATCGGCGGCCTGATGGTCGGTTACCGGCCGGTTGGGGAATTTGCACGGCAGGCGATAGTGGTGCCGAGCAAGCTGGTCTTGCACCCGCTCGCGGTGTGCCTTGCGATGTGGCTCTGCGGCGTGCGCGACCCGCTGCTGATCGGGCCGGCGCTGTGTTTTGCCGCCGGGCCGATTTTCGGTGCCTACGCGGCGCTCAGCCACCAGTACGGCATCGGTCCGCAGAGCGCGGCCTTGATGGTCGCCACCACAGTGGGCGCAGCGCTCAGCATGCCGCTGGTGTTGTGGAGCCTCGCGCGGCTCCTGTCGGCGTGAGAGACACGCGCGTATCCGCCGGGTAGACGCGATCGGTGCACGCCCCGCCCAACGCCAGAACCGAATAGGTTTACAAGGTCAGGCGTTTGTATGGGGGCATGTGGCAACCCACTCCACCTCTATCTGAGATGACACCGCCATGGCCGCTTTCGACACCTTGATCACGCCGCCCCCTGAAGCCGGGTTTGATCTCGCCATACTGCTCGCACGCATCGCCTTAAAAAAACACAGCCCGACGACGCCGTGCGGCAAACCTTGCGGCACGACTACGCCAACAATGCCGACAGCCTGACGCTGGCGTCCCAAGTTGTCGCAACCCATTTCCAGACAATCGCCCAGGCAAACCACTACTGGCGCGACAACGGCTGAACGCCCGAGCTGGCCGAGGGCGACCCACGCGGTTGACTGCCACGGACCAGCTCGCCACCATGGCGCTTTGCCCTCACCGGAACATTCCGCTATGCGCTATCTCCACACCATGGTCCGCGTCGCCGACGTCGACGCGTCACTCGCCTTCTACCGCGACCTGCTCGGGCTCGTCGAGACGCGGCGCACCGACTACGAGAACGGCCGTTTCACGCTGATTTTCCTCGCAGCGCCGGAAGACGAGAACAACGCCAAGGCAAACCGGGCGCCCGAGCTCGAGCTGACCCACAACTGGGACCCCGAGGAGTACACCGGTGGGCGCAACTTCGGCCACCTCTGCTACGAAGTCGACAACGTCTACGAAAGCTGCCAGAAGGCGATGGACGCCGGCATCCCGATCAACGTGCCGCCGCGCGACGGGCGTATGGCATTTTTCCGTTCACCGGACGGAATCTCGATCGAACTCATCCAGGCCGGCGAACCGCTTGAACCCGCAGAGCCCTGGGTGTCGATGTCGACCACCGGCAGCTGGTAGGCCGCCGCTCAGCAGCGCGCCAGCGCCTCTGCAACACGCGCGTCGGCCCATTCGGTGCGGCGTGCGTGACCGGGCATCCAACCATCGAGAAAGCGCAGGTAGTCGGCCCAGACCAGCGGCCACAACGCACGCCATTCCGCTTCCACCGCGTCGGTATCCACCGCGGCAGTATCCACTGCGGCGGCGTCCACCCCGCCTGCCAAGCCGGCACGCAAGCGGTCGAAGTAGTAATCGAGCAACGCGTCGGCGTGTTCGAACAACATCGCGTTGTCGAACGCGCTCGCAAACAGCGCCACCAGATCGCGCACGCCGACACCGCGGCCCACGTATTGAAAGTCGACCGCTGCCGCACAACCGACCGCTGAGTCGAGACAAAAATTTGCAAGCTTGGCATCACCGTGCACGCGAGTTTGCCAGCGGGCACTGTTCAGCGCTGCGTCGATCGCACCTGCCCGCTGTTTGAGTGCGCCCTCGGGCATGGCCTGCCACTCGGCATCGCGTGTGCCGAGGTGCCAGTAGCACCCCACAGGCCACAGGTCCGTGGGTGTGGTGCCAAGGTGGTGCGCGTGAAAGGCCGCGAGCCAGTCGAGGCAAGCCCGTACAGCCGCGACGTCGCCTGACGCGGGTCGCGCGCTGAAGCCCGCGGCGTCCAGATCCTCGAGCAACACCGCAAACCCGGCAGCGCCTTGCGCCGACGCGGCGAGACAGCGCGCGGTCCGAAAGGGTGTCGGCGGCGCGGATGACGTCGCCGTATAGAAGGCTATTTCCACCGCATAGGAGCGCAGCTTGCGCGCCTGACCCACCTCGCCATGCCAACCGCGCGGGTGAGCCGTCGCCACGCTGGGATCGACCCACTTGAGCACGGCCGCCTCGATAGCGTGCCCCGGCAAGCGCACGCGCCGCAGTTCACCGAAACCGCTCCAGAGCGTCTGAATGACATCGCCGACCTCTGCACGCACACGCGCGCTGTCGAGCTGTCGCTCGATCCAGTTCTGCATCTCGGCAAGGTCGATCATGGCAGGCGTCTCGTCGTCGGTGTTACACCACGGAGCATAGCGTTCCAGGTTCCGCCGCCCCGCAGGGGATGGCGCATCCCGTCCCATCGCTTTTGTAAAGAAACGTAAAGCCCGCGCGCAGTTGTCCCCCATCCGGTCTCTGCATGCGTTTTTCATCGGGAACCCGCAGACCACACCAGGCAACCCCACCATGACGCAACACGCTGATCCCGCAAACCAGCACCCAGATGGCCAATCACATCGATCAGTCGGATCGGCCACACGCGTTTGCGTCACGGCAGGCGTGCTGCTGGCGCTTGCTGCGTGTGCGGAGCAGAACGTCGAGGGCAACGCGGCAGAAACCGGCACTACCGTCACGTTGTCCGGTCTCGACAACGCACTGCACACGCTGATCAGCGAGCGGCAGCTCGACGGCGATCCAACCGCCGGGCGCGCGCTGCCGAGCATCACCGACCCCCTGCCGCAACTGGGAAAGGACCTCTTCTTCAGCAAGGCCCTTGGCGGCGGCTTCGATGCCGCCTGTGTCTCCTGCCACCACCCGGCGCTCGGCGGGGCAGACAATTTGTCCCTGTCAGTGGGCGTGGGTGCGATCAACCCCGACTTGCTCGGGCTCGGCCGCGAGCACAGTGACGGGCTGCCGCTCGTGCCGCGCAACGCGCCAACGGTCTTCAACCTCGGCCTGTGGGACACCAGCCTGTTCTGGGATTCACGTGTCGAGAGCCTCGCCAAGACCGCCGGCACCAACGGCGCCGACGCCGGCATTCGCACGCCGGACACCCTGCTTGGCACCGCCGACCCCGACGCAGGCCCCAACCTCGCCACCGCACTCGCCCACTTTCCCGTCACCAGCGACGTCGAGATGCGCACTGACGCCTTCGAGCCCGGCGCCGGCAACGAAGCCGTGCGCGACCACCTTGCCGCCCGTCTCGGCAATTACGGTGTTGGCGCAGGCGAGCTGGCCACCAACACCTGGCTGCCGGCCTTCCGCGCCGCCTTCAACAGCACGGCGAGTGCCGAAAACCTCATCACCTTCGACAACATCGCGCTGGCGCTCGGGGAATACCAACGCTCGATGGTCTTTGTCGACACCCCCTGGAACCGCTACCTCAACGGCGACACCACAGCGATGACAGATACCGAAAAAGCCGGCGCGCTGCTCTTCTTCGACACCGGCGGCCGCAACGGCGCCAACTGCGTCGATTGCCACAGCGGCGCGCTGTTCAGCGACGGCACACACGAGAC
>CALDHJ010000495.1 GCA_937941555.1 uncultured Granulosicoccaceae bacterium
GCGCCACCTCGACCTGAGTGGCAATCGCTTCTCGGGCGCAATTCCGGCCGCGCTGGAGACGCATGCGGGGCTTCTGGCTGGCGCAGCAACCGGCGACGCAGCCGTGCTGCTCGATTGGAATCCGCTGAGCACCGGTGCGGACAGCATCGCGTGGCTGGACACCGTAGGCACAAACCCCGACACACTCGTCGGCCCGGTCACTGGCCTGCAGCTTGATGACGTGTCGGATCCCACACAATTGCGCTGGAAACCGCAGCCCTTTCCGCCCGGCACTGAAGGCTACTACCGCATCGAATCCGCAGCCGGTGAGGAGATCGCAAGGACGACTGATTTGTCCGTTGGCCATGTCGCGCTTGATGCGAACCTCGAGGTCGACGCTACCGAGCTGCGCGTGGTGACCGTGTTACCCGCTCACGATAGCAATCCGAACGCAGTCGAGGGTCCCGCGAGCAGCCCGCACGACACCGATCCGGTCCTCTGGACACCGGCGTCAGTCAGTCACCCGGTCAACCACGGTCCGTTCGAACAACCGGCGTGGGCTGTCGTCTCGGAATCGGTTCTGGTCACGATCACCGAGGTCGCCACCCCCGATCTCTTCAGCGAGCAGCCCGACGTCTCGACCGACGGCACACTGCGATTCACGCCTGCAAGCCGCGTCGGCACGTCGCGCGTGGTCGCAACCGTTCGCGAAAACGGCGCGACCCGAACACTCGAATTTGACATCACCGTGGGCGAATCAGCGAACCGCGCACCGACATTTCGTCCAGGCGAAAACGTCACTGTCGATGCCCTGGGTTCGATGCAGGTGGTCGAGTGGGCTTCGGCGCTCGATGACGGAGACAACGGCACGCAGTCAATGCAATTCGTGCTCGACAACCCCTCCCCCGACTGGTTCGCTGTTCAACCGGAACTCAGCGTGCCGTCGGGCACACTGCGCTTTCGCTTCAACCCGGGTCAGACTGGCTCGGTCACGCTGAGCGTGCGCCTGGAAGACAACGGTGGCACCGACAACGGCGGTGTGGACCGTTCACCGTCTCATGCACTGACACTGACCGCGAGCGAAGCTGGCCAGGGTGTTGGTGGCGCCGGTGTGGCATCCGATGCAACCGGCACCGGCGGGGGCGCGGCGTTCGGCCTGCTCTGGCTCGGTGTCATGGCGCGCCGTCGGCGGCCTCGCCACCTGGGTCAGTAGTGCGGTGGCGGTTCGTGCCCTGCTGTGGTCGCGCCACCCTGCCCCTCGGACACACTCTTGAGTCGCTGCGACATCAGTTTGAGCTGATCCTCGAGCCGAGTGATCGCCATCGCCTGTTCGGCAATGGCCGTGTTCAACTCGTCGATAGTCTGATCCTGCCATGCCAAGCGGGACTCCAGCTCATCAACGCGCGCTTGCAGTGCATCTACAGCCATGTCACCTCTCCGACAAACACATATCCACCACCGTAAATCGTCTTGATCTGCGTCGGGCTGCGCGGATCATCGTTGAGTTTCGTGCGCAACCTAGACACCCGCACGTCAATGGAACGGTCGTAGTTTTCAGACAGGCTCCCACCGATGTACTCCTGAATTTGCGCTCGACTCAAGAGCTGATTGGGCTTTTCGAGAAACAGCCGCAGCACCGAGGCCTCGGCCTGACTCAGTGTGACCAGATTGCCACCCGACCCACTCAATTCATAGGTTGACAAGTTCACCTCGAATTCACCAAAACGCGCGCGCTGTGCGTCGTCGGTTCGGTCTTCAGCATGGCGCGCTGCATCGCGTCGCAAAATCGCTCGCACCCGCGCTACGACTTCGGTGGGATCGAAGGGCTTGATCACGTAGTCGTCTGCACCGAGCTCCAGTCCGGCAATACGATCCTGCACCTGAGCCCGACCGGACACGATCAGAATGGCTGCCCGGCTGACGCGGGAGATCGCATTGACCAGCGCCAGACCGTCCTGATCGGGCAAACCGAGGTCCACCACACACACTGTTGGCTCGGCACTTTTCAACCAACGCTGGAAATCGCGGCCGTTGCTGAACACGGCAGTCGCCATTCCCGCATCTTCAAAGGCATCGGCAAGTAACCGACACACCGTCGGTTCATCGTCAACAATCGCGATCAGCGGCTGGGTCACACGGCGTCCCGGCGCATCGCGCGCCTGAGTTGATAGGAATCAAAAGGCTTGGACAACAACGGCCAGGCCTCCGAGGCACGCGCACACAACGGGTGGTGTGGCGGCAGCGCCGACATGATACAGATCGCCGGTGCCGTGTCACCCTTGAGTGCACTGACCGTTTCCGCAAGCTCGAAACCGTTGTCGCCCTCTCCCAACTGCAAGTCCGTCACTATGGCTGCAATCGGGGCAATATCGAGCAGGCGAATCGCTTCATCAGCGCTCGCTGCTTCAAGCACCTGACAGCCGAGTTCGAGCAACTGGGCCCGGATTCCGGCGCGCAGGCCAGCATCGTCGTCGACCAGCAGCACAATACCGTCGACCGGTGAATCCCCGAGCGCCGGATCCGGCAGCCGTATACGCACCCGGGCACCGGTCGTCTGCCCCCCCTGTTCGGCATTCTCCAACACCACTCGGCCGCCCGAGAGGCTCGCAAAATCGAACACCATGGACAGACCGAGACCCGATCCGAGGGTGGCGGCCTTGGTGGTATAGAACGGCTCGAGCGCATGCGCCAAGGCGGTATCGCTAAAGCCCGGCCCATTATCATCGACACTGAATTCAACCCCGTTCTCGCGCGTGCGCCGCACGGCAAGCCGGATCAGGCCTGCGTTATTGGCCAGCACATCGCGCGAATTGAGGATCAGGTTGAGCAACGAATCGAGTAAGAAGCCCGGGTCAACGCGCGCCATCACCAAATCGCTTTCGATGTCGGTTTCAAGCGACACGGACGGGGGCAGAAGTGGCGCGACGAGTCGCGACAAGCGCGCAAACAGTTCCGGGATATTGACGATTTCGGGCACCAGGGTGCGCGGAGCAGCAATCCCGCTCAGGCGTTCGAGCAGTTCGCCACCGCGACGTGCCGCCTGGTGCATGTCGTCGAGCAGCGCGTGCGCCTCGTCAGGCAATTCAGGCAATCGCGTGAGTTGCCCCTGCGCGCCGAGGATCACCGTCAGGAGGTTGGCAAAATCGTGGGCGAGTCCGCTGGTCAATTGCGCCGCCAGTTCGCGCCGTCGCGCTTGCGCCATCTCGGCGCGCGCCCGGGCCTCAGCGGTGACATCTGTCGTGAGCACGAACACCCCACTGACGTCCCCGTCGACGCCGGTATCGGGTGTGAAGGCGCAGCGAATGCGGTGAGCGCCCTCATCGAGTGTGAATTCGAAGACACTGTCTTCGCCTTCGAGCGCGCGACACAGCCAGGGGTGAATGGCTGCGTAGGCCTCCGGCGCAAGCACCTCCGCGCAATAGGCGCCCACCACGTCGCGGTGCGGGGTCGCCCCCAATCCTGCAATGGTGTGCAGGCGGCGGTTGGAATAGGTGTAGCGCTCGTCACGGTCCACCCGCGCAATGTGCGCCGGCATCATTTCTGTGGTCGCGCGAATGCGCGCCTCCGAGGCGGTGAGATCACGCTGTGCGATCTGCAGCGCGGATACCGTCGATTCAAGCTCGCGGTTGGCCCGAGCCAGCGCCTCGGACCGGTCGAGCAAAGCCTCGGACAATGATGCCGACCGCGATTTCAGCACTGTTTCGGTGTGCCGCACATCCGATATGTCAGTGTAAACCGTGACCCACCCACCCTGCCTCAGCGGATGTCCTTCGACAGAGACGTGCCGGCCATCGGGCCGTTGACGTTCAAAATAGTGGGGCTCGAAGTTGCGCGCCTGAGCCTCACGCGCGTTGATGTAGTCATCGAGGTCGTCAATATCGCCGTATTCGCCGCGGTCGGCGAGAAATCGCAAGGTGTCACCAAACCCCGCTCCCGGCTCACCAAAAGACGGCGGCAAGTTGAACATCTCGAGAAACCGGGAATTGCACACCACCAGACACAAATGCCGGTCGTAGATGCTGATCGCCTGTTTGATCAGGTCGAGGCCCGCCAGCGTGAAATCCAGCGTGCTCAACTCGGTGTCACCACGGGCGGGCGGGTCTTGAAACATTTCGTTAGAACTCAGCAAAACTCTCGCAAACAAGAGGCGGTATAGTGCAGCTTCCACGTCGGGGACGACTTGTGGTGCAGCGCCTGTTTTGCCAGCATACCGTATGGCAGCCGTGCCCCCTCCCGACGTTTGTGCATCCGTCTCGGCCGGTTCAGGCGCTCTCGATGAGCCCGGGTCCGCCGCGGCGACCAACGGGAGTAGACCGGGTTGTCAAGCCAACAACGGGAAAGCGAATACGAAACGGTGCCGCAGTTGCTGGCCCGCAATGTCCACCGGTTCGGCGACAAGCCCGCTTACCGGATCAAGGAACTGGGCATCTGGCAAAGCTGGACCTGGGCCGAATCTGCAGCCGAAATCGACAGCATGGCGCTGGGCCTGGTGGAACTCGGGCTCAATGTCGGTGACCACGTGGCGATCATTGGACGCAACCACCCGGTGCTCTATTGCGCGATGGTCGCCGTACAGTGCGCAGGCGGTGTGCCGGTCCCGCTCTACAAAGACAGCGTGGCCGAAGAGATGGCTTTCGTACTCGAGCATTGCAACGCCCGGTTCGCCTTCGCCGAAGACCAGGAACAGGTCGACAAAGTCATGGAGGTAGCCGATCAGCTGCCTGCACTCGAGTGCATGGTCTTTGTCGACCCACGCGGACTGCGCAAGTACGGACGCGACAAGCTGCGCGACTACCGCGATCTCCAGACCGCCGGCCGGGACAACCGCGACACGGTGGCAGCAGAACTCGAAAATCGCCTCCAAGCGCAGAACGCCGACACCACCTGCGTCATGCTCTACACCTCCGGTACCACTGGCCGCCCCAAGGGCGTTGTGTTGTCGAACCGCAACGTGATCGAAGCGTCCAGGCTATCAGCCGAATTCGACGGCTTGCAGCAGAGCGACTCTGTGCTCGCCTACTTGCCGATGGCCTGGGTCGGCGACTTCGTGTTCTCGATCGGCCAGGCCTACTACACCGGCTTCTGTGTGAACTGCCCCGAGAGCGCAGACACCATGCAGGCTGATCTCCGCGAGATCGGCCCGAGCTACTTTTTTGCACCGCCGCGCTATTTCGAAGGCCTGTTGACCACCGTGCAGATCCGCATGGAGGACGCGAGCCGATTCAAGCGCTGGTTGTTCAACCACTTCATGGACAACGCGCGCAAGGTCGGCCCGGCGCTGCTCGACGGCGAGTCGGTCGGGCTCTTTGACCGACTGACCTACGCGCTCGGCAATGTGCTGGTGATCGGCCCGTTGAAGAACACGCTCGGCATGAGCCGAGTCCGCCTGGGCTATACCGCAGGCGAAGCCATCGGCCCCGAAATATTCGACTTCTACCGCGCACTCGGCATCAACCTGAAACAACTCTACGGCCAGACCGAGGCAACCGTGTTCGTTACGATGCAACCCGATGGCGAGGTCCGAGCCGACACGGTCGGGGTGCCGGCACCGGGCGTCGAGATCCGTATCGACGAGAACGACCACGTCTACTACCGCTCGCCGGGATCCTTTGTCGAGTACTACAAAAACCCCGAGTCGACTGCCGACACCAAAGACAGCGACGGCTGGGTCGCGACGGGAGATGCCGGCTTCATCGAAGAAGAGAGCGGGCACCTGCGCATCATCGACCGCGCCAAGGATGTCGGAAAGACGGCTTCCGGCGACCTGTTCGCGCCGAAATACGTCGAGAACAAACTGAAGTTCTACCCAGACATTCTCGAAGCCGTGGTGTTCGGTTCCGACCGCGAACACTGCACCGCCTTCATCAACATCGACCTCGCCGCCGTCGGCAACTGGGCCGAGCGCAACAACGTTGCCTACGCGTCTTATCAGGAGCTCGCCGGCCACCCCAAAGTGGCCGAAATCATTGCCGGCCATGTCGCCGCCGTGAACGGCTCGCTTGCGGACGACGATAGGCTTTCCGGATGTCAGATTCACCGCTTCCTGATCCTGCACAAGGAGCTTGACCCGGATGACGGCGAAATCACGCGTACCCGCAAGGTGCGCCGCCGCGTTGTCGAAGAACGCTATGACGTCTTGCTCACAGCACTCTACGACGACTCCGAAACCGTGCACGTGGAAACCGAAGTGACGTACGAGGACGGCCGCAAGGGCTCCATCTCGGCTGACATCACCCTTCACAACGCCGAGACGATCAGCGTCGAGTCACCCGCCGAAGACGTGGAGACTGCCGCATGAGCGAATCGGTCACAGTGGCGGAATCGCCCGCACAGGACACGCACTTGCCAGACACCACGCCCGACGGCCGCCCGCTTGGCGGCACGCTGATGGAAATGAAGAACATCACGCTGCGCTTTGGCGGCGTGGTGGCGATCAAGGACATTTCCTTCGACATCCGCGAAGGGGAAATCCGCGCCATCATTGGCCCGAACGGCGCGGGCAAGTCGTCAATGCTCAATGTCATCAACGGCTTCTACCACCCGCAGGAAGGCGAAATCTGGTTCCGCGGCGAGCGCCGCCGTGCGATGAAGCCACACCAGATCGCCCACCTCGGCATCGCGCGTACCTTTCAGAACATTGCGCTGTTCAAAGGCATGAGTACGCTCGACAACATCATGACCGGGCGATTCACCCACATGAAAGCGAGCCTGCTCTCGCAGGTGATCTGGCACGGCAAGGCAGCACGCGAAGAAGAGGAAAACCGCGAGAAGGTCGAGCGCATCATCGACTTCCTCGAGATTCAGGCCATCCGCAAAACCCCGGTCGGCCGCCTGCCCTACGGTTTGCAAAAGCGCGTCGAACTCGGGCGCGCGCTGGTCGCTGAGCCCAGCCTGCTGTTGCTCGACGAGCCGATGGCGGGAATGAACGTCGAAGAAAAAGAGGACATGTCGCGCTTCATTCTCGACGTCAACGAGGAGTTCGGCACCACCATCGCGCTCATCGAACACGATATGGGTGTCGTCATGGATATCTCGGACCGCGTTGTCGTGCTCGACTACGGTCGCAAGATCGGAGACGGCAACCCGGACGAAGTGCGAAGCAACCAGGCGGTTATCGACGCCTACCTCGGGGTACCGAACGATGATGATTGATGCAACCGCCACCGCCCGCCGAGGACACCGCTGATGTCGCCCGAATTTC
>CALDHJ010000496.1 GCA_937941555.1 uncultured Granulosicoccaceae bacterium
CGCCTGATCGCATCCCTTGGCGAAATCGTGTCACCAGACGGGTTGCTGATCGAAGACGACGAACTGATTCCCTACGAATCCGATGGCCTCGCGGTGTACCGTCAGCGACCCGCCGTCGTCGTGTTACCGGACACCATCGAACAAGTGCAGGCCGTGATGCGGGTGTGCAACCGCGAAGCCATTCCGGTGATAGCGAGGGGTGCGGGCACCGGTCTTTCCGGTGGCGCGTTGCCGCGCCCGGATGCGGTCACCCTCGGTCTCGGCAAATTCAACAAGATTCTGTCGATCGACGACGCGAACGGCACAGCGCGGGTCCAGCCGGGTGTGCGCAACCTCGCGATCAGCGAAGCGGCCGCCGAATACGGCTTGTACTATGCGCCAGACCCCTCCTCTCAGATTGCCTGTTCGATTGGTGGCAATGTCGCCGAGAACGCCGGCGGCGTGCACTGCCTCAAGTACGGCCTGACCGTGCACAACGTGCTGCAGGTCGAGATGATCACGGTCGAAGGCGAGCGCATCACCCTCGGCAGCACCGCACCCGACACCGCGGGCTACGATCTGCTCGCGTTGCTTCACGGGTCCGAGGGGCTGCTTGGCGTGGTTGTGGAAGTGGTGGTCAAGCTGCTGCCGGAACCGCCCGTTGCCAAGGTGCTGCTCGCGGCCTTCGATGACGTCGAACGCGCGGGTGATTGCGTGGCCGACATCATTGCCGCCGGCATCGTCCCGGCCGGACTCGAGATGATGGACAACGCCGCCATCCGTGCCGCAGACGACTTTGCTCAATGCGGCTACCCGCGTGACGCAGCTGCGTTGTTTCTCTGCGAACTCGACGGCGGCGCCGCCGAAGTCGAAGAGCAGATGCAGCAGGTCATCGAGCTGGTCGAGCGTGGCGGCGCCACCCAGTGGCGCGTGGCCAAGGACGACACCGAACGGGCGATGTTCTGGAAAGGCCGCAAATCGGCTTTCCCAGCCGTCGGCCGCATCTCCCCCGACTACTACTGCATGGATGGCACCATCCCGCGCCGCCATCTCGGCACCGTATTGCGCCGCATGGACGAGCTCTCGGCTGAGTACGGTCTCGCCATCGCCAACGTATTCCACGCGGGTGACGGTAACCTGCACCCCTTGATTCTGTTCGACGCCAGCGTCGAAGGCGAGCTCGAACGCACCGAAGAGCTCGGCGGCAAGATACTCAGCCTGTGTGTGGAAGTCGGCGGCACCATCACTGGTGAACACGGTGTCGGGGTCGAGAAGATCAACCAGATGTGCGTGCAGTTCAACAGCGACGAGCTGGAGCAGTTCCACGCAGTCAAGGCGGCCTTCGATCCGGCCGGTTTGCTCAACCCGGGCAAAGCGATCCCGACGCTGCAGCGCTGCGCAGAATTCGGCGCGCTGCATGTGCACCACGGCCAGGTGCCGCACCCCGAACTGGAGCGGTTCTGAGCATGGCGGATCACGACATCAGCGACGCGCTGCGCGAGCAGGTGGCAGACGCCGTCGCCCAGGGAACGTCCTTGTGCATCTCGGGCGGCAACAGCAAAGCCTTCTACGGACACCGCACCGACCGCGTGAACCACCATCCGCTGCGCGTAGAGGAACATCGCGGCATCACCAACTATCAGCCGTCGGAGCTCACACTCACGGCGCGCGCCGGCACGCCGCTCGCCGACATCCGCGCCGAGCTGGACGCGGCTGGCCAGATGCTGCCTTTCGACCCCCCTGCGCTCGACGGCGTCAACGGCCAGGTGGCGACGCTCGGCGGCACCCTCGCCTGCGGATTCTCGGGGCCCGCACGACCCTTTGCCGGATCGTGCCGCGACTACGTGCTCGGCACACGCATCATCAACGGCCGCGCGCAGTCCTTGCGTTTCGGCGGCGAAGTCATGAAAAACGTCGCGGGCTACGATCTCTCTCGCCTCATGGTCGGCGCGCTCGGTACCTTCGGCGTGATCCTCGATGCGTCGCTCAAGGTGTTGCCCAAACCCGCGGTTACGCGCAGCTTCAGCGCCGCGTGCAGCCCCGAGGAGGCACTCGTCTTCCTGCATGAAAAACGCATGGCCTACCTGCCACTGACCGGCGCAAGCTTCCACGACGGACAATTGCACTACCGACTCGCCGGCGCGATCAGCGCGGTGAGTGACTGCGCTGAGCAGTTCCACAACGCACTCGGCGGCACCGAGAACGACGGCGCCCATTGGGACGCGCTGCGTGAACACACGCTGCCCTTTTTTGACGACTCACGCCCGTTGTGGCGCCTCGCCGTACCGCCAGGCACCGGCGTGTTTGGCCTGGCGGATACCGCGACATCGGAATCCGACGACATGCTGATCGACTGGGGCGGACAACAGCGCTGGTTGCTCAGCGAGGCCGAGCCCGCCGCCATCCAGCAACGCGCACGCCAACTGGGCGGCCACGCGACCCGGTTCCAGCGCGGCGACGAATCCGTCTTTCAGGATATCCAGCCGGCTGAACGGCAACTGCACGAGCGGCTCAAGGCCGCCTTCGATCCCAAGGGGCTGTTCAACCCCGGCCGCTTGGCGACAGGGCTGTCATAATGCAAACCACGCTCCCCGACGATATCCGCAAGACCGAAGCAGGCCGCCACGCCGAATCCGTGCTCAAGGCCTGTGTGCACTGCGGCTTTTGCCTTGCAACCTGCCCGACTTACAAGCTCACCGGCAACGAGCTCGACAGCCCGCGCGGGCGCATCTACCAGATCAAGAACGTGCTCGAAGGGGTCGAACCCAGCACGCGTACCCAACTGCACCTCGACCGCTGCCTGACCTGCCGCAATTGCGAGACGACCTGCCCATCGGGGGTCCAGTATGCAAGCCTGCTCGACATCGGCCGGGCAGAGCTCGAACGCTCGGTTGAGCGGCCCTGGCGCGAAAAGCTGCTGCGCTGGTCGCTTGCGACCTTCGTCGCCGAGCCGCGACTGATGACGCCGGCCATGCGTGCCGGCCAGTGGTTGCGACCGCTGTTGCCCGCCTCGCTCAAGAGCCACGTACCACCGCGCGTTGCACCGGGCGAACGTCCACTCGCACGCCACAGCCGACGCGTGATCACGCTCGGCGGCTGCGTGCAGTCGGGGGCCATGCCCAACATCAACGCCGCCACCAGCCGGGTACTCGACAAGATCGGCGTCAGCGTCGTTGAAAGCGGGGCCGCACGGTGTTGCGGCGCGGTACGCTACCACCTCAATCGCCAGGCAGACGGCCTTGATGACATGCGGCGCACCATTGATGCCTGGTGGCCACTGATCGAAGATGGCGCCGAAGCCATCGTCATGACCGCGAGCGGGTGCGGCGCATCGGTACGCGAATACGGCCACTTGCTCGCTGACGACAACGCCTACGCTGCCAAAGCTGCGCGCGTCAGCGAATTGTGTGTCGACCTTGCAGAGTTCCTCGGTGGCGAGGACCTCTCACCGCTGAACACCGACGCGCCAAAACCCCGTGTCGCCTTCCACCCACCCTGCACACTGCAACACGGCCAGAAAAAACCGGACATTGTCGAGCCGATTCTCAGCACACTCGGTTACACCCTTACACCGATACGCGACAAACACCTGTGTTGCGGGTCGGCAGGCACCTACTCCGTGCTGCAACCCGAATTCTCCGAGCACTTCAAACAGGAGAAAATCGACGCGCTCGAGGCGGGCAATCCCGAGGTCATTGCCTCGGCAAATATCGGTTGCCTGATGCAAATTCAAAGCGGCAGCGAGACGCCGGTCAAACACTGGATCGAATTGCTCGACCACTGATCCCGTTCCCGGGCCCCGAGAACACTCGCATGCACCCGAAATGGCGAGTGTCTGGGCCACTATTTGCATCACCC
>CALDHJ010000497.1 GCA_937941555.1 uncultured Granulosicoccaceae bacterium
CTGTGTGCCGGGATCTGGTGGCCCGCTCGACGACGATGATGATTCGAATCTCAAGATTGCCGAGGGCATAGGCTACCCGGTATTGATCAAAGCCTCTGGTGGCGGTGGCGGTCGCGGGATGCGCGTCGTGCAGTCGGCAGACGAACTGAACGAGTCGATTCGGCTGACGCGGGCTGAGGCGAAGGCGGCATTCAATAACGATGTCGTGTACATGGAAAAATTTCTGGGTGCACCGCGTCACGTCGAATTTCAGGTGCTTTCCGATACCCACGGAAACGCGATTCACCTGGGCGAGCGCGACTGTTCAATGCAACGGCGACACCAGAAAGTGGTGGAGGAAGCGCCTGCGCCGGGCATTACCGAAGAACAGCGTGCACGAATCGGCAAGTTGTGTGTCGACGCCTGTGTGCGCATCGGTTACCGCGGGGCTGGCACCTTTGAATTTCTCTATCAGGATGGTGAGTTCTACTTCATCGAGATGAATACGCGTGTCCAGGTGGAGCACCCGGTCACTGAAATGGTCACCGGCATCGACATCATTCGCCAGCAGATCAGTATCGCGTCCGGTGAGCCCCTGCGGTATGCGCAAGAGGATGTGGTCATGCGTGGCCACGCGTTCGAGTGCCGGGTGAACGCCGAGGATCCGCGCACCTTCATGCCGTCTCCCGGTGTGATCCAGCAATACCATGCGCCGGGTGGGCTCGGTGTGCGAATGGAGACGCACATCTACAACGGGTACAAAGTGCCCCCACACTACGACTCCATGATCGGAAAGTTGATCGTGCACGGGAACGACCGCGACCGCGCGATGGCGCGCATGAGCGGGGCGTTGAGCGAGATCCACATCGATGGCATCAAGACCAACATTCCGCTGCAGCTTGATATTTTCGATGACCCGGGCTTTCAGGCAGGTGGCGTCGATATCCACTACCTGGAAAATACCCTGCTGCAATCTGCAGACTGATCGCCGGCGCGCTCGATGAACTCGAATATCCGGTCGGGGGACGGGTGATGGGCGATGAAGATGCCGGTTGGTGGCAATACCGGTTGGTGGTTGCCGGCTCGGATGTGGGTGATCTCGAAGACCGCCTGTTCGCCTCCGGAGCACTGTCCATTACCTTGCTTGATGCCGAGGACCAACCGATCCTCGAGCCGGCGCCCGGTGAGACGCCACTCTGGGACCGGGTTGTATTGGTGGCGCTGTACCCTGGTGAGCCTACCGCACAAGCGCTAGCGCGCGAGATCTCGACATCGCTCGGGCATGCTGTTGAAGCGACGCAATTGGAACGTCTTGCCGACGAGGCCTGGGAGCGCAGCTGGATGGCGCATTTCGAGCCTATGGATTTTGGCAACGGACTCTGGATCGTGCCAAGTTTCGCAGAGCCTCCCGAACCTGAAGCGGTCAATGTCCGGCTCGATCCGGGCTTGGCGTTCGGAACAGGCACGCACCCCACAACGTCCCTTTGCCTGAGGCATCTGGCACAGCATCCCCCGGTTGGCCAGTCTGTGGTCGACTACGGATGCGGGTCCGGTGTTCTCGCCATCGCGGCGCTGATGCTGGGCGCGTCAACTGTGTGGGCGACTGATCTGGATGAGCAAGCCCTCGTAGCCTCGCGCGATAATGCGGTTGCCAACCGGGTGGACACCAATCTGCTGTTGTCTCTGCCGGATGCAGTGCCGGACTGGCGGGCGGACCTGCTGGTTGCAAACATTCTTCATGGTCCGTTGCTGGCGCTGCGCGACACGCTGGTCGACCGTGTGCGAGACGGCGGAACAGTGGTGCTCAGTGGTGTTTTGCAGGAACAGGCCCGTGAACTGGAAGCGCACTACGCGGCGATGCTCGATGGCATCGAGGTCACGGTCGAGGAGGACTGGTGCCGGTTGTGTGGCACTGTCCGCCCACGCGCCTGACATGGGCTGTGCGACGCCGGTTCGGGCTTCCCTATACTGTGTTTACGTCGCAGCGTATCCCCTGCCATGATTGTTGAGTGCCCACACTGCAAATCACTTCTTCGCACTGATAGCCGTTCGCTAGAAGGTGTCGAATCGGTGCAGTGTGGTGCGTGTCTGAATACCTTCGACGCGCTCGAACACATCAAGCTCGACGCGGCGGTAGATCCGGTTACGCTCGACGATGCATCGGTTGTCCGCCAACGCACCGTGTTTGATGGGGTGTCTTCGGACGGTCGATCGGAGCGCGGTGCGCAAGTGCGACAGCGCCGGTCTACTGTCGCCGAACACGGTCCTGCCGAGTCGTTCTGGAGGCGCTTTGCGTGGCCCTTGATCGCGGTTCTGGTTGCGGCGGTGATCGCAGTGGGCCATGTCTCGCGAGATCGCTTGGCGACGACTCCGCTCGGGCACACGATGGTCAATGCCTGGTGCGGTGCAGTGGGCTGCGAGATCAGCGCGATACGGGATTTTTCCGCGATTCGATTGATACGGCGACAGATCTACGCCCATCCCAGCCGAGACAACGCGCTGGTTGTCAGCTTGGCCATGGTCAATGATGCACACTTCGCGCAGGATTTTCCGGTGTTGCTGGTGCGCATGACCAACCGTGCCGGTGCGGCGGTGGCGCAGGGTGAGTTCGAGCCTGCCGACTACCTTGATGACTTCGACACCAGCGTCCTGATGCAGCCCGGCCGTGCCGTGGATGTTCAACTCGAGGTCGAAGATCCCGGCAGTGATGCCGTGTCTTTTGATCTCGAGTTTCGCTAGGCCCATTTGATGCGGCGCAGCATACCTGTCGCTGCTGTAGATCACTCAACGCCCCCTTCGTCTGTGTTTTGCCTTGATCGCGAAGACGGTCTAGACTTGCCGGCCGCCTCGGATTTATGTGTCCACCTTCATGCAGATTGGCCCCTATACCGTAGACGGATACGCAGTGCTCGCGCCGATGGCCGGCGTGACTGACAAGCCGTTTCGGGCTCTGTGTTTTCAGCACGGCGCAGCGGCGGTCACGTCTGAAATGATCACAGCCGACACCAGTCTCTACGGTAGTCGGAAGTCGGTCACGCGCCTTGATCACACGGGCAGCGAGCAGCCGCGCATTGCACAGATCGTTGGTGCCGACCCGGGCGCACTCGCGGACGCTGCCCGTGCGAATGTCGATTTCGGCGCGCAAGTGATCGACATCAACATGGGGTGCCCTGCCAAGAAAGTGTGTAACCGCGCTGCGGGTTCGGCCTTGCTGGCCGACGAGCAACAGATTGCGCGGATCCTCGACGCTGTGGTTGGAGCGGTCGAGGTGCCGGTCACACTGAAGATTCGAACCGGGATCGATCCAGCAAACCGCAACGGTGTGCAAGTTGCTCGGATCGCACAGTCTGCAGGCATCGCCTCACTGGCGGTACATGGCAGAACGCGAGCAGATCGATTCAAAGGACAGGCCGAATTTGCAACCCTGGCGAGAATCCGTGAAGCTGTGGACCTGCCGCTGGTCGCCAATGGCGATATCGAGACGCCGGAACAGGCGCTTGCCGTGTTGAAGGAAACCGGCGCAGACGCGGTCATGGTGGGCCGAGCCGCACAGGGAAATCCTTGGCTGTTCGAGCAAATCAACCACTACCTGCAAACGGGTGAGTCGCTCCCGCTGCCCAGCGACGAGCAGCGACGCGCCGCGTTGCTGTGGTATCTGACAGAGCTATATGCCCTGTATGGTGAGTACCGTGGCGTGCGTATCGCGCGAAAACACATTGCGTGGTTTTGCAAGAACAAGGCGGGTGCAGCGCAGTTTCGCGCAGCGGTCAATGTGATCGAAGAACCAGAACAACAACACAATGCGGTTGACGCATTTTTTCGAGCGACGTACAACGATGCGGTCTCGAGCGCAAGAGAGGTCGCATGAGTTCAGTCATGAAGACGCCGGTTTCCGGTGGCAGTGCGGTCGAGCACTGCATAGTCTCCGAACTGGAGAAGTACTTTCAGGCGCTTGGCAGCGAAAGACCCACAGGCGTGCATCGCATGGTCATGCACCAGGCGGAGCGAGCCGTGATCCAATATGTGATGGATCAATCCGAAGGCAACCAGAGCCTGGCATCCGAGGTGCTCGGTATCAGCCGCGGTACCCTGCGACGCAAGCTTCGAGAGCTCAATGTCGTAATTTGAGGGTGCGCGGTGCATGAGGCCTGCATGAAGCGATCAGGTCGTGTGCGGTATATATTGCAATAGTGTCCCTTGATCTTGCGTTTTTCTGCAGTTTTCGGCCGTAGCGTGAAGTGTGCAGGTCCAGTCGGTATACTGTTGCGTTTTGCGCATCAGGTAAGCCGGCATGACCCAAGACACCCTTCGAGCTGTTTCACGCGCGCTGATCAGCGTGTCGGACAAAACCGGTGTAGTCGACTTGGCAACGGCCTTGAGTCGATTGGGTGTGCATCTGCTGTCTACCGGTGGCACGGCGTCGCTGCTCAGGGATGCGGGTCTGGACGTGACCGACGTCTCTGAGCACACGGGCTTTCCCGAGATCATGGCAGGGCGTGTCAAGACACTGCACCCGAAAATTCACGGCGGTATTCTGGCCCGACGTGGCACGGATGACGCCGTGATGGCCGAGCACGGTATCGAGACGATCGACCTCGTTGTCGTGAATCTCTATCCTTTCGAGCAGACTGTGGCGCAACCTGACTGTGATTTGCCAACAGCGATCGAGAATATTGATATCGGTGGGCCTGCGATGGTGCGTGCCGCCGCGAAAAACCACGCGGACGTCGCCATCGTCACCTAGCCTGCAGACTACGGCGATCTGCTCGAAGCGCTGACATCCGAGGGCGGAACCACACTCCAGCGGCGGTTTGCCCTTGCGGCCAAAGCGTTTGCACACACGGCGCGTTACGATGGTCTGGTTGCAAATTATCTCGGCGCGCGTACCGAAGACGTGCCTACGGCCTTCCCCCCGCGCTTGAGCTTGCAATTCGAGCGCATCGAAACGCTGCGGTATGGCGAGAATCCTCACCAACGTGCGGCCTTCTACCGTGACCCGGGCCAGCGGCAGGCATCGGTTGCCACCAGCACGCAATACCAGGGCAAGGCGCTGTCCTACAACAACATCGCTGATGCCGACGCAGCGCTGGAATGTGTCAAGCAGTTCGATGAGGCGGCGTGCGTGATCGTCAAACACGCCAACCCCTGTGGGGTGGCGGTCGGGGACAGTCTCGGCGCGGCTTATGATCGCGCGTACCAGACTGATCCGACCTCGGCTTTCGGGGGAATCATTGCCTTCAACCAGGCACCGGATGCGAAGCTGGTTTCTCGTATTCTCGAGCAGCAATTCGTTGAAGTGCTGCTGGCGCCGGTTTTCACCGAAGAGGCTCTCGCAGCGGCCGCGACGAAACCCAATATCCGTGTCCTCGCGTGTGGTGAGTTCGACATCGCAGATGCCTTTTCCCGTGTGACGAGTGTCTCGGGTGGCTTGCTGGTTCAGGACGATGACACCGGCCTCATCACAGCCGAGGAACTCAAGGTTGTCAGTCGCCGTGCGCCGAGCGTGGCTGAGCTGAACGATCTGCTGTTTGCCTGGCGAGTCGCCAAACACGTGAAATCCAACGCCATCGTGTACGCGAGAGACGGTGCGACAGTCGGGGTCGGGGCCGGGCAGATGAGCCGTGTGTATTCCGCCCGTATCGCTGGAATCAAGGCGCAGGACGAAGGGCTTGTCGTGCCGGGGTCTGTGATGGCGTCGGATGCGTTCTTCCCGTTCAGAGACGGTATCGACAATGCCGCAGACGCCGGCATCCGCGCGGTGATCCAGCCCGGTGGTTCAATGCGAGATGATGAGATCATTGCGGCAGCGGACGAACACGACCTGGCGATGGTGTTCACCGGGATGCGCCACTTCAGGCACTGAGGCAGGAGCCGTCAGGTCACGATTTCGTTGAGCTCGAAGATCGGCATGAGCATGCCGAGCACGATAACCAGCACCGCTCCGCCCATCAACACAACGATCAACGGTTGCAGCAGGCCGAGAAAAGACGAGATCAGGGAGTCTTGCTCGCGCTCGAGATGGCTGGCGGCCTTGTCGAGCATGAAGCCAAGCCGTCCGGAGCCCTCACCGCTTGCAATCAGGTGAACCATCATTGGGGGAAATCGCCCGGATGATTCCAGCGACTTTGCGAGGCTCGCGCCCTCGCGTACGCGCGTTGCAGCGTCCAGTACGGCGTTGCGCATGGGTCGGTTCGTCACGACCTGAGCTGCGATATCCAAAGATTGCAAGACTGGCACGCCGCTGCTCGCAAGAATGCTCAGCGTACGAGCGAATTG
>CALDHJ010000498.1 GCA_937941555.1 uncultured Granulosicoccaceae bacterium
GGTGGATATCACACTGCAGAGTGTGGCAGATCAGCAAGCTGTATTGCGCGCTGAGACGCAGGTTGCAGAGCTGCGTGCCGAAAACGGTGAGCTCAGGCGCTCACTTGCGACGCTGTCCCAGCGTCTGTCTGCCGGGGATGTCGATAAATGGCCTGCGAGCATTCAAAGATTGAACGAACGCGTCGAAAAGATGGCTTCCGTGTTCAATGGTGCAACTGAGCAGCTGCAGGCGACTGTGCCCGGGCTTGTTATACAGTTTGGTGATGGCTTGTTGCTCCGTGATGCGGACGCCGCTGATGCGCAGTTGAAACAATTGGCATTGCTGTTGTTGCAAACACCAGAAGATTTGTTGATTGTTCCCCAGCTGAATCCTGACTCGCCTGACAGTGTGCGTTGGCCGGAAGCGCGCGCGCACTATGTCAGGACGCAATTGCTCCGATTCGGTGTGCCAGCTTCGCAGCTGCGCATTGTCGCTCCGGTCGTCGCCGAATCGCCTGGCCTGGTTCAGGCTGTTGCATTCGGGCTGTCGGAAAGGTCGGTGTCGGAATGAGTTTGCGTCCCAAGAAAATTCTGATGGTTGGCGCGCCAGCGGTCGGCAAGACCTCTGTGACGAGGCGTCTCAAATTCGACACGTTTGAGGTCGACTACAAGTCGACAATCGGCGTTCAATTACACGAAATACCGGTTTCCACATCGCAAGGAGAGCTTGCGATGTTGGTGTGGGATACTGATGGCAACTTCGGCGAACAGGTATTCGACACAGTGTATGCCAAGGGTGCAACAGGGGCTATTGTCGTTGGGGATGTGTCTCGTCCGGATACGGTCGAACATATGGTTCGCTTGGCGGACGATTTTTCCGATCACTTTCCGGCGCGCCCGAGCTTGTGTCTCATCAACAAGACGGATCTGTTCATGCCATCAGAACAGAGCATTGGCGATCTTCGCCAGCGTGTCGAAGCGGTAGCAGCCTGCAGTGCGTTGAGTGGAGACGGTTTGGAACAGGCCTTTCAACGCTTTGCTGAGACAGTGTTGGAAAGAGACCAGCTGTGACCGGCGGAATGGAGCGCTCCCTTGACGCGCTCGCAGATGATCTCAACGTCATCGGCGTGGCTTGGGTCGACAAGGATGGCAATGTCCTGTCCACGCGCGGTGAGCTTGCGTCCTGGTTGCGGGCGGGTGAGAACCTCGCTGAAGGCGTCTCGGTTCTCAACGGACTCGAGGACGAATTGAGTGCGTTGATCCGCGATCCGGCCAGTCACCTGACGTTGCAGGACATCACCTTCGGCGAGGTCGAGCAAAAGCGTTTTCACACCATCATCGTGCGCTGGCACCCGGAGAACGAGTGCTTTGCGATCACGACCATGGCAATCGAGGCGTCGGAGAACTCGCTCGCCAGCGTGACGCAGCTGAGCCGAGCACGGCGGTACTATGAAGAAGTGCTCGAGCTTGAGCGCGCCCACTTCCGAGGCATCTACGAGAACAGCCCGGTCTTTGCGTTTTCCTGCCGCGAGAATGGACAGTTGGTTGCCGTCACACGTGATTTGCGGTCCGTGTTTCTCGATTGCGACGAGGAGACGCCAGTGAACCAGCTGTCGTTGCACGAGACCCCCTTTCTACAGGCCCTAGCGAGTACAGCAATCTGGGCTGATGTGTGGTCGGGCGCGCGCGTGGAGAGGCGCAACTGGCGTTCGGACACGGTGCGTGGCGATGCGCTCGAGTTGGAAGTGTCCGGGCAGGTAATGCGACACCCGACGCTCGATTGTCTCGAAGGTTACTTCACGCTGTTTGACGTGACCGACTTGCACGCGTCGCAAGCGAGGTTGTTGCGGTCGAACAAGCGTTTTGAAAGCACCGCGCGGCAGGTTGCCCATGACCTGCTCGCGCCGCTGCGGCGAATCAGCAAGTTGTCGGAGCTCATCTCCAACGAGTTCGAACACACGGCCTCGGAGGCCTTGCGGTCCACTCTTGATGAGTTGCTGAAGTCCGCATCCTATGGGCGAAATCTGGTGACCGACATTGTCGAGGTCGCCCGAACCACAGCGATGCGTTCCCGGGCCGAGCCGATCGATCCGCTCAGTATCATGCGCAATGTGGTTGACGAGTACAGCTTTGATCTCGAGGAAATCGGTGCGTCGGTTCACTACGACAGCGAGCCGCTGGAAGTGCTGGGTGATGAGACGCTGCTCATGCAGATCTTCCGGAATTTCCTGTCGAACGCCATCAAGTACCGCAGTAGCGATCGTCCACTGGTCGTTCACTACGCTGTGTCAGAGCACGTTCAACACGGGTTGCGGATTGCCATTTCCGACAACGGGCGGGGCTTTGACAGCGACGCAGCGCCGGACGTATTCGATGCCTATGTGCGCCTGGTTGGCAAAGACGATGTCCAGGGTACCGGAATCGGCCTCGATATCGTCAAAGAGGCGGTCGACCTGCTGGGTTGGTCGGTACACGCCGAAGCGATCGAAGGCCAAGGTGCCACCTTTGTACTGACTCTGGGCCAGTCCAAGTGGCGTTGGTTGCCCGGCGACTGACACGGCGCCTGGCCGAACGCGGGCAGCCTCGGTACTATCAAGCTCCCGTTCTCCCG
>CALDHJ010000499.1 GCA_937941555.1 uncultured Granulosicoccaceae bacterium
ATGGGATATCTCGACACCGTAGAGTTCGCTGACGGTGTCGCTGATCTCGCGTGTGCTGAGCCCCTTGGCGTAGAGGGTGAGTATCTTGTCTTCCATGCCCGCCAACCGCCGTGCACGTTTGGGCACGATCGCCGGTTCAAAGCTGCCATCACGGTCCCGCGGCGTCTCGATATCGAGATTGCCCAACCGAGGTTGCACGGTTTTGCGGCTTTTGCCGTTTCGGGTATTGTTGCGTTGTCCTGCAGGCGTGGCATCAGGGCTTAGCGTTCACGTCCATCGAGCCCGAGCCCGCGGCCGATGATTTCTTTCATGATCTCGGACGTGCCGGCGTAGATGCGGCTGACGCGCGCGTCGCGGTAGTGGCGGGTGATTTCGTATTCGTCCATGTAGCCCGCGCCGCCGTGCAGTTGCAGGCACTCGTCCACCACGCGGCCCTCGACTTCGGAGGTGAAGAGCTTCGCCTCAGCGGCGAGGTCCGCGGTCAGCGCACCCTCAAGGTGTTCAAGCACGCAATGGTCGACCAGTGCCCAGGCCGCGTCGAGCTGGGTGCGCATCTCGGCCATCTTGAAACGGGTGTTCTGAAACGCGCCGATGGCCTGGCCAAAGGCCTTTCGCTCGGTCACGAATTCGTGCGTGATCTCCAGTGCCCGCTCGGCACGCGCGGCAAACTGCACGGCGCCGCCCAGGCGTTCCTCTGCGAGGTTCACCATCATGTTGCGAAAGCCCTCGGTGGGCGCACCCAACACGTTGTCTTTGGGCACCACGACATTGTTGAAGAAGAGCTCTGAGGTGTCCTGTCCGTCGAGGCCGAGTTTCTTCAGGTTCCGGCCACGCTCGAAACCCTCGAAACCGCGTTCAACCAGAAAGAGGCCAACACTTTTCTGATTCCCCGATCCGGTCTTCGCCGCCACCACCACCAGATCGGCGAGTTGACCGTTGGAGATGTAAGTCTTGGCGCCGTTCAACAACCAGTGGTCACCCTTGTCTTCCGCGCGGGTCGAGATCGCCGCGAGATCCGAGCCGGTGCCGGGTTCGGTCATGGCGATGGCGAGGATGCACTCACCGGAACACACACCGGGCAAAAAACGCTGTTTCTGTGCGTCGGTGCCAAGGCTGTCGATGTAGGGAGCGACGATGCGGTTGTGCAGCGGCATATAAAAGCTGCTGTCGATGCGCGTGAGTTCCTCGGTCAGAATCTGATCGAAGCGGAAATCATCGAGACCGAGTCCACCGTAAGCCGGGTCGACGAACATCGCGAGGTAGCCAGCGTCCCCAGCCGCCCGCCAGACGTCGCGGTCAACCTGGCCCTCGGACCGCCACCGCTCTGCGTGCGGGGCGACGTGTTCGGCCATCCAGCGCCGCACGCTATCGCGAAAGAGGGTGTGTTCCTCATCGAAGATGCGCCGCCGGATCATGCTGCCACCACCTCACTCTTGCGCAGCGCGTCCATCGCGCTGTCCTGCACCGCAAAGCGCGGACCGTGGGCTTCGGCGAGCTGGTCTGCGCGCACCTTGAAGGCGTCGAGACCGATGCCGCGAATGTACTGCAGGGCGCCGCCGGTGTGCGCCGGGAAGCCGATGGCGTAGATGCCGCCGAGGTTCGCTTCCATCTCCGAGCGCAGCACACCTTCGTCAAAGCACCGCAGCGTTTCGATCGCCTGGCGGTAGAGCAGGCGCTCGACCGCCTCGTCCACGCTGACGTCGCGGTTGCCACGGCGAAATTGCGCAAGCCCGTCCCACAGTGACTTGCTGCCGTCTTGCGCGTAGGTGTAGAAGCCGCCACCGTAGCGGCGGCCACCACGGCCCATCTCGAGCATCTTGAACGCGACAGCCTGTGTGCCTTCGGCTTCCGCCGGAAAGCCGTTCTCCACGCCCAGTCGCGCATCGAGTGCGGTGTGGGTGTCGGTCACCTTGCGTGAGAGTTCGAGCGACACCTCGTCGTGCACTGCCAGCGGCCCAACCGGCATGCCGGCGATCCAGGCGGCGCGTTCGATGGCGGCGGCTGACAAGCCGTCGAGCAGCAGGTGCTGGCCTTCGTCGAGGTAGGTGCCGAACACACGGGATGTGAAAAAGCCGCGGCTATCGTTGACGACGATCGGCATGTAGCCGATCTGCTGGACGTAGTCGTAGGCCTTGCGCAAAGTGTCGTCGGTCGTGTGTTCGCCGAGGATGATCTCGACCACTTTCATCTTGTCGACCGGCGAGAAGAAGTGCAGGCCGATGAAACGCTCGGGTGCCGGGCAACTCGCTGCCAGCAGGGATATCGGCAATGTCGATGTGTTGGAGCCGTAGATGCCGGTGTCACTCAACTGCGCGAAGGTTTCCGGAATCACCGTCTCCTTGAGCGCAACGTCTTCGAACACCGCTTCGATGATCAGATCGCAACCGGCAAAGTCGGCGTTGTCGGTGGTGGGCTGAATGCGATCGAGCAGGGCGCCCGCATCGGCCTCGGAGAGCTGACCGCGCGTGACGCGCTTCTCGGCCAGACCGGCCGAGTAGGCTTTGCCGTGTTCGGCCTTGGCTAGTTCAGTGTCCTTCAACACCGTCGGCAAGCCGCGCGACGCGTTGGCCCATGCGATACCCGCACCCATCATGCCCGCGCCGAGGACCGCAGTCTGTGACGCGCGCCAGCGATCGCCTTCGGGGCGGACCTTGCCACTCTTGATCGCCTGGTTGCCGAAAAAGAAGGTGGTGATTGCAGCCTTGGCTTCGGGCGTCGGTGCCAGCGCGCAGAATCCACGGCTCTCGACCCGCAGCGCGGCGTCGAACTGCATGCGCATGGAATTCACGGCCACATCGAGGATTTTCTCGGGCGCGGGCATCAGACCGCGGGTCTTGTTGACCAGCAGCGCACTCGCCATAGTTGCCACCTGGCGCACCTTGGGCGACACCGCCGCACCACCGGGATAGCGAAAGCCTTTCCGGTCCCAGGGTTGCGCATGGGCATCGGGGTTGGCGCGGATCCAGTCTTTGGCCGATACAATCAATTCCTCGGGAGATGCCGCAACGGCGTCGACCAGACCGGCGCTGAGCGCTTTGGCGGGTTTGAGCTGACGGCCCTCGAGCAGCAGTGGCAGCGCGGCCTCCAGACCGATGAGCGCTGTCAGGCGCACCACGCCCCCCGCGCCGGGCAAGAGCCCGAGGCCGACTTCAGGCAGGCCGACCACGGCATGCGGCGCATCGAGCACGACACGGTGGTTGCACGCCAGGCACAACTCGTAGCCGCCGCCGAGCGCGGCCCCGTTGATCGCGGCCACTACAGGCACCGGCAGGCGTTCGAGCTCGCGGTAGGGGCGTTTGTTGTCTTCAACGTACTGTAGGGTCTCGGCGTTGGCGGCGTCGATCGAGAGAATCAGGTTCAGGTCGCCACCGGCGAAAAACGTTTTCTTGGCCGAGGTGAAGACCACACCGCTCAGGTTGTCGAGCGCGCGCAGGCGGGAGAGCACCTCGTCCATCGCCGGCACGAAGCGCGCGTTCATGGTGTTGGCCGATTGGCCCTGCATGTCGAGGGTGACAGTGACGATGCCGTCGGCGTCCTGTTCGAACTGGTAGTCGCTCATGTTCAGACCCTTTCGATGATGCTGGCGATGCCCATGCCGCCACCGACACACATGCAGATGAGCGCGCGTTTGAGCTGCCGACGCTCGAGCTCGTCGAGCATGGTCGAGACCAGGCATCCACCGGTTGCGCCGAGCGGGTGTCCCATCGCGATTGCGCCGCCGACCACGTTGAGTTTCTCGTCCGGCACATCGAGGTCGCGTTGCAGCCGCAGGGCAACCGACGCGAAGGCTTCGTTGATCTCGACGAGGTCGATATCGTCGAGGGTGAGCCCGGCTTTGGCGAGGGCTTTTTGCGCCGCCGGGCCTGGCCCGGTCAACATGATGGTGGGGCAGGTCGCGGTGAGGGCCGTTGCCAACACCCGGCCGCGCGGCGTGAGCCCGATGTCACGTCCGGCCTGTTCGCTGCCGAGCAGGATCAACGAGGCGCCGTCGACGATGCCCGACGAATTGCCCGGCGTGTGGACATGGTTGATCGACTCAACGTCGGGGTACTTTTTCAAGGCGACGGCATCGAAGGCCATGTTGCCCATGGCTTCGAAGCTCGGCTTCAGCGACGCGAGCGTCTGCATGTCGGTGTCGGGCTTGATGAAATCGTCACGTTCGAGGATCGCAATGCCGTTCTCGTCGCAGACCGGCACCACCGAGCGGTCGAACCAGCCGCTGTCGCGCGCGTGCGCGGCGCGGCGTTGGCTTTCGACTGCAAACTCATCCACGTCTGCGCGCGTCCAGCCCTCGATCGTGGCGATGAGGTCGGCGCCGATGCCCTGCGGCACGAAGCCCGTCTGAATCGCGGTCTCCGGGTCCTCGGCGAAGGGCCCGCCGTCTGCGCCCATTGGCACGCGGCTCATGCTTTCGACGCCACCGGCGCACACCAGGTCTTCCCAGCCACTCGCGACCTTCGCAGCGGCGGTGTTGAAGGTGTCGAGTCCGGAGGCACAAAAGCGGTTGACCTGGGCCCCGGGGACGCTCTCATCCCAACCCGCTTTCTGCAGCGCGATCTTGGGCAGTACAGCCCCTTGTTCCATGACCGGCGCCACACAACCGAGCATGACGTCGTCGACCCGCGCAGTGTCGAGGTCGTGCCGCTGCTGCATCGCCGAGAGCAGGGTGGTCACGAGGTTGATGGGTTTGACTTCGTGCAGGGTGCCGTCGGCTTTTCCCTTGGAACGGGGTGTGCGGATGGCGTCGTAGATGAACGCGGATTCGGGCATGGCGGATGGCTCGCAGTTGGCTGGGACCACTGCACCGCGGACGCGTGGGTCGGGCGCGGTGCAGTCTCCCGCACGATGTGCGATTTCCGGCACCCGATCAAGTGCAAAAACGGGCCAGCCATTGGCAAATGGGCTCAAATCGCCTCAGCACTGAGACCCGGATCAGCGCCGGCTCGATGGGCCTTGTCGGCCTGCCCTGTGCTCAGTCGAGCGCGGTGCGGTGGTGGTTGATGTGGAAGACCGTGATGCCGTGTTTGTCGACCATGCGCATCGTGGCTTCCAGGCTCTCGCGCCGTGCGTCGGACTCGAGCGCGGCGGCGAGCGCCTCGGGCGAGTCGTAGCCGTGTTGGATCATCAGCAACGACTGCTGCGGTGCCGCAGGCTCGAGCATATCCGGCACATTGATCTGGACGCCGAGACACCCCGGAAACCGCCGGATGATCGGCGCCACCGTGGTCGCCATGTAGTCTTGAAACGCGGCCTTGTCGGTGTCCGACAGGTCGCCTTCGAAATAGGCTGTGCGTACGTACATGGCGGGATTCCTCGATTCAGGGGAAACAAATGTTACCGGTAACATGGCATCGCATCAACCGAGTGATGCGCTTCTGTCGAACATTGAGGGGATGGCCGCTGTCAGCTGCGATCGGACTTCATGCGGGCAACGTGGTCGGCGACAAGCTGCCCGTAGAGTTCCCGCAGTCGGGCCGTGACCGGGCGGTCGCCCGTGCCGATCGGCTTGCCGTCGATCTCGGCGACCGGGGTTTGCGCGCCGAAGGTGCCGGTGAGAAAGGCTTCGTCGGCGCCGATGGCCTCATACAGCGAGTAGTTCTTTTCGCGCACGGTGATGCCGTTGGCGCGGCAGAGGTCGATCACGTTCTGGCGCGTGACGCCGTTCATGCAGTAGTCGCCGGTCGAGGTCCAGACTTCGCCGCGGCGAACGATGAAAAAATTGCAGGCGTTGGTCGTGTTAACGAAGCCGTGCGGGTCGAGCATCAGGGCTTCGTCCGCGCCCGCTTGTTCTGCCTGAAGGCAGGCGATTACACAATTGAGCTTGGAGTGGCTGTTGTATTTCGCGTCTTGCGCCATTGGCAGGCCACGCACCTGCGGGACGGTGGCGAGGCGAATGCCGCGTGACTGCAAGCGGTCGAGTGGCTTCGAGTGTTCCATGATGATGACGACAGTCGGACCCGTGCGGCTCAGCGACGGGTGCTGAAAGGGTTTGACCTTCACACCGCGTGTGACCATGAGCCGGCAATGCACGTCGGTTGTCATGCCGTTGGCCTCGGCCGTGCGGGTGAGTGCGTCCATGACCCCGGCCGAATCGAGCCCGACATCCAGGCTCACCGCTTTGCAGGAATTGAAGAAGCGGTCCATGTGCTCATCAAAAAACGCCCAGACGCCGTCGTACAGGCGCATGCCCTCCCACATACCGTCACCGAGCATGAAGCCCGAGTCGTAGACCGACACCTTTGCTGCGTCGCGGTGAACGAGTTCGCCGTTGACGAAGATCAGGATGTCCTGATTGCGCGCGTCTTCCTCGGCGTCGTGGGTCGTGGTGTGGTCGGTCATGCTGTTGGGGTCCCATGTCAGAACACGCC
>CALDHJ010000500.1 GCA_937941555.1 uncultured Granulosicoccaceae bacterium
CCTTCTTCGATCGGATCAGCGTGTCCCTGCCGATGGTGGAAATTCTGCTCGCCATCAGTGTGGTGTATGTCGCACTGAACAATTTGATCTGGATCCGATCAACCGACAACGGCATCGGTACTGCATTCACTAAACGCCGCCTTGCGGCAACGTTCCTGTTCGGGCTGATCCACGGTATGGCCTTCTCGGCACACCTGAACAGCATGGGCACAAACGGCAACGATACCGGGTCACTGCTGTATTTCAATCTCGGCCTGGAGGCCGGATTGATCATGGCGATCGCACTGGCTTACCCGATAGTGCTCATGGCTTTCCGCCGCTTCCCGACGGGCCGCTGGGCGCAGCTGGCGTCGCTGGCAATCGCCGCAGTGGGTTGCCTGTGGTTTGTCGAACGCGCGATCCAGTTGATCTGACTCTGCCCGACTCAGGATTGTACAAACCACCGCAACGGCTTGCCCTCAACGCGCACCATCAGCCCTTTTGCCTCGAGATTGAGCTGAACCGTCTTCGACCACCAACCAGCCGTTTTGGCGCCGGGAAAGCGTGACTCCGACAAATGCGGGGCGACGCTTGATACGACTTCAGCGTGACTCATACCCAGAGGCGTCGAAGGCAACACGGCCAACATGGCCACTCGCATTTCCATGTATTTGCCCGCATCGACCCGTGTCACCTGGCCTGGCACGTTGACGTTCTCGACGTCGATTTTTTCACCCATCACACCCTCTCAACGTGGCGTCATCGCAGCATCCTTATACAAGGCCGCCGGCTGAAAGCAACTGGTCACCGAACCAGCTGGCACGCCACGGCGCCGCTGGGTGAGCACCACGAGCACCCGGTTTCAGGCATGAGAATGCGGCAGCGGGATGCCAGAGGCTGGAGCCCGCCGCTGAATCGGCTGAGCAGCCGACCCCTTGACCACAAGTCCTTGGGAGCGTACGTTCGCCCTATTGGACACCACTGTCCATTACTGTCCAGGTCGGCGGCTACAACAGGAGCACGGGATGAAATCGCACTATCGGGTCGTGGTGATTGGCGGCGGGGTTGTCGGCACATCGGTGCTCTACCACCTCGCCAAATTCGGTTGGTCGGACGTGTGCCTGATCGAGCGATCGGTTTTGACGGCGGGCTCCTCCTGGCACGCCGCGGGTGGGTTCCACGCGCTGAACGCCGACCCCAACATCGCCGCCCTGCAGGCTTACACCATCGACCTGTTGCAAGAGATCGAGGTGGAATCCGGGCAGTCGGTCGGGATGCACATGACCGGTGGTTTGACGCTCGCCGGCACCCCGGACCGCTGGGACTGGTTGCAGTCGGCCTACCGCGTCTTCCAAAGCATCGGCATAGACGACGTGCGCCTGATGACACCCGAGGAATGCCAGGCGGCGGCACCAGTGATGTCGGTCGACGGCGTGCTCGGCGGCATGTGGGCAGACCGCGAAGGCTACATCGACACCACCGGCACGGTGCACGCCTACGCCGGGGCGGCGAAGAAGCGCGGCGCCGAGATCGTTGAACACAACCGTGTTCTGTCGCTGACGCAGACGGCTGAGGGCTGGCGGGTTGAAACCGAACAGGGCACGGTCACCTGCGAGCACGTGGTCAACGCGGCGGGCCTCTGGGCCAAGCAGGTCGGACGCATGGCCGGGATCGAGTTGCCGGTCTCCCCGCTCGCGCACCACTACCTCGTGACCGAATCGATCCCCGAAGTCGCAGCGCTCGATGAAGAGCTGCCGATGATCGTCGACCTCGAAGGCTTCACCTACATGCGACAAGACCAGCAGGGCATGTTGCTCGGGATCTACGAGATCGAGCACCAGCACTGGATGATGGACGGCGCGCCCTGGGACTACGGAATCGAGCTCTTGAACCCCGACCTCGACCGCATCGAAAATGAACTAAGCCTCGGCTTCAAGCGCTATCCGGTGCTCGAAAACGCTGGGGTCAAGACCTGGGTCAACGGCGCCTTCACCTTCTCCCCCGACGGCAACCCACTGGTTGGCCCGGTGCCGGGCAAGCGCGGCTACTGGTGTGCGTGTGCGGTCATGGCGGGTTTCCTCCAGGGTGGCGGGGTCGGCAAATCGCTCGCAGAGTGGATCATAAACGGCGAGCCCGAGGCCGACGTCTACGGCATGGACGTCGCGCGCTACGGCAAATTCGCCGAGAACAAGCAATACATCAAGGAAACCACAGGGCAGTTCTACACGCGCCGCTTCGTGATGACCTACCCGAACGAACAGTTGCCTGCTGGGCGCCCGCTGAAGATGGCGCCGGCCCACAGCGACATGAGCGCTGCGGGTTGCCGCTGGGGCGCGAGCTGGGATCTCGAAGTGCCCTTGTACTTTGCGCCCGAAGGCTTTGAAGAGACGCCCACACTCAAACGCTCGAATGCCTTCGACATCGTCGCGCGGGAATGCAAGGCCGTGCGTTCGGGTGTGGGCCTGCTCGACATCACCGGCTTCTCTCGTTTCGAAGTCACCGGACCCGATGCCACGGCGTGGCTCGACTCGCTCTTCGCAACCGCCCTGCCTAAACCGGGTCGTGCACGCCTCGCCGTCATGCTCGGCCACGACGGTCGCCTCAAGGGCGACCTTACCGTCTTCAACTGGGGCGACGGAAGCTACTGGATCATGGGCTCGTACTACTTGCGCACCTGGCACATGCGCTGGTTCAACGACCAACTCGACGGCGACGTCAGCGTGCGCGACCTCGGCGAAGAGATGGCGGGCTTCTCGCTCTCCGGCCCGAAGTCCCGAGACGTGATCGAGCGCCTGACCGATGGCGACATCGGTGCGCTCGGCTTCATGGGCTGCGGCCACTTCGACATCGGCTTGCTGCGCACGAAAATCGGCCGACTCTCGGTCTCGGGCGAGCTTGGCTACGAGATCCACTGTCGCATGGGCGATCACATCGCACTGCGTCGCGCCCTGCTCGACGCTGGCGCGGCAACGGGCCTCATCGAATACGGCTTCAACGCGCTCTTAAGCCTGCGGCTCGAGAAGAGCTACGGCATCTGGTCTGCGGAATTCACGCAAGGTTACACCGCGTTCGAAACCGGCATGGACCGATGGATA
>CALDHJ010000501.1 GCA_937941555.1 uncultured Granulosicoccaceae bacterium
CCTGTTTCTGCCAGCCGACGGACATGCACGTGCCCTGCTGGTGCACGTGCACGGCGGCTACTGGATGCGCACGGACAAATCCTGCTGGTCACACTGCGCGGCAGGCGCGCTCGCACACGGGCTCGCCGTGGCCATCCCGTCCTACCGGCTCTGTCCGGAGGTGTCTGTTGCCTCGATCACCAGCGACGTGTCGCGCGCGATCGAAGCAGCGGGCCGCAAAGTTGACGGGCCCATTGTGCTGTCAGGCCACTCCGCGGGCGGCCACCTCGTCACGCGTCAACTCTGCAACGACACAACCCTCGATGCAGCGACCCGCTCGCGCGTGTGCGCCGCGCTGTCGATCAGCGGCCTTCACGACCTGCGTCCGCTGATCAAGACAGCCATGAACGACACGTTGCAACTCTCGACCCCCACAGCCCGCGCGGAGAGCCCAGCCTTGCTGGAGCCGCGCGCCGACACCCACCTGTACGCCTGGGTCGGCGCAGATGAACTGCCGGAGTTGCGGCGCCAAACGGCGCTGCTGAAGCTCATGTGGCAGGGCCAACTCGAAACAGCCGACGCCACCGAGGCCCCGGGCAAGCACCATTTCGATGTCATCGACGCGCTTGAAGACCCACAGAGCGGCATGTTGCAAACGCTGCTCGCGCACTGCTGACCAGCCTGACACTGACACAATCGGGACACTGCAAGTGCGTCAGTCCGTGCCCCACCGCCACGCCGGCTCATCGAGCTCGCGCAGGCCGGCAACGCCCGTCTCGCCCTGGCGGTTTTCGAGCGTCAGCACACTGCAGGCGCTGTCGCGCTCGAGTGCGCGCACCAGTGCCGAGGCGTGGGTGACGACGATGACCTGGGTTGCACAGCCCGCAATCAATCTCGCAAGCGGCTCGGTCAGATCGGGGTGCAGGCTGGTTTCGGGCTCGTTGAGCACCAACAACCCGGGTGGACGCGGGCTCAGCAGCGCCGCGAGCAGCATGAGGTAGCGCAGCGTCCCGTCTGACAGTTCGGGGGCTGCCAGCGGCCGCAGCAACCCGGCGCGTTGCAAAGTCAGCGTGAATTGCCCGCGGTTGACGTCGATGCGCAGTGACGCGCCGGGAAATGCGTCGTCAATTGCGTCAGCAAGTCGATCGGCGTCACCGATTTCCACCACCGTCTGCAACGCCGCCGCCAGATCGTCCCCCCCGTCTGCCAACACCGGTGTGCGCGTGCCGACCTGCGTGCGCCTGGCTGGCGCATCCTGATCAGTGCGCAGGTGATCATAAAAGCGCCAGTTGCAAAGACCCTGGCGAAGTTGTGCAATCTCTGGCGCCTTGGCCGGGTCCACGGCGCTGTCGAACACGCTGTCGTAGCCAGGTACATGCTTCGCCAGGACATCCCACCGACGCCCGGTGACGCGGTATTTCACAACGGCACCAGTGCGTTGAATCAGGGTATTGGCGGGCCGCAGAGGCTCGCCGGCAAAGAGCGATTCGGTCTTGATCTCGGGATCGAGTGCAAAGGCAGACGGGCCAGCATTCCCGGGCACCGGCAACCCGAGCTCCAGCGCGTAACCGAATCCGTCTTCCGGCGATTCTGTGGAAAAACCCAACTTGAGTCGGACCCGTTCAGTTCGCACGGTGCCCTGCACGGGCAGCCCGCGCGCAACGCTATCGATGCTGCCGCGTTCGGGGCCGGCCCAGAGCGCAGATTGCAGCCCACCCTCTCGTGCCAAGGCTGCAATCATGCCGTTCTGGTGACCACCGGCCGCCGCGGCCGCCAGCAGGCGCAGCCCACGGTAGACATTGCTTTTTCCGGCGCCGTTGGCGCCGGCGATGACGGTCAATTCGGACAGCGGCAATACAAGCCGGCGCAGCGAGCGGTAGTTGGCAAATGCCAGAGTCGTGATCACCGTGTGTCGCCCCTCAAGAGAGCCCGCGTGCGTCCTTGATCAGATCATATGCCCGCTGAATTTCCTGTGACCGAACCGTCGCTGCTTGCACCATGTCTTCGGGCACACCCTGCCCGATCAGCTTGTCCGGGTGAAATTCACTGATCAGCTTCCGATAGGCACGCTTGACTGCCGAGTCGCTGTCGCCTTTCGACACACCCAGCGCCTGATAGGCCGCCGCAAGTGAGGAATGCCCGGTGTCCGCTCTTGGACCGCGACCGCCAGCACTGCCAGCGTTGCCGCTGGACGAATACCCGCCCCCGCGCGCCCCGAAATGGTCCTGCCCTCGCGTCATCGCAATCAGCTGCTCGAGCGCGACACTCGAAAAGCCAAGCTGCGCGGCAATCCGGCGCAACAGTTGTTCCTCCGGCCCTTTGAAATCCCCGTCCGCGAGCGCCACATCGAGCAGGTAGACGAGCAGAAGTTGTGTCAGGTGTGGCGATCGCCCCACCGCTGATTGAAAGCGCGCCAAGGCGTCATCGACGTCGAAGTTTGGCGCGGACCCTTGCTTGAACAGGCTGATCGCTTCGCGCCGGCGCTCCGCAGACATGCCGAGCTGCACCATGAAGGCTTCGGTGTGAGACACCTCGCGTTCGGAGATGCGACCATCCGCCTTGGCGAGACGCCCCATCAGTTGGAAGACGGTCTCGAGGAAGACCCGTTGTCGGCTTGCAACATCGCCGCCGAACGGTGATTGCCCGACGCCGCCGAAGGCCCCGCCACCGAAGGCACCGCCGCTAAACGCACCGCCGCTAAACGCACCGCCGCCGGGCGACGCTGCGCCCCGGCCGAGCACCAGGCGCACAATCAACGCCGTCAGGAACCACCCGACAAGTGCCCCGATCCAGCTGCCTGTAAATTGGTACCCGAGCAGAGCACCAATCGCCTTCCAAAGTATCAAAGCCGTCCCCGATTAGCGCTCGAAGCGTCGCACGAAGTCATTGGCCACTGCAATCGCCCGCCGCAACTCACTCGCCAATCGATCGACATCCCCTCGCAGTGACAGCAACGCATTGCGGTCTTCCTGAGATCGGGGTTCAGCGCGATTGCGCTGGAGCACCCGGATGCTGTCCCGCACCGTATTCAGCGTAGGCGAAAAGCCGACCTCGGCACTGCGAAACTGACCGATCAGCGTGTTGTACGCCTGCCGAGAGGTTGCCAGCTCGCGCTGTTCATTTCGTTTGTGATCGGAATCTCTGCTCTTGGCGAGTTCACTCTCCCATTCGAGAAAGAGCCCCTGGCTGACGGTTTCGACCTGCTCGATTTCGCTCGACAGCCGCCGGGCGCTGTCTTGAGCGTCTCGAAAGGCCGCATCGAGCGCAGCGAATCGGGTGTCCGCAACAGGTGCATCCCGCATGGCGATCGGCATCATGTCGTCAAGCACACGCTCGAATGCCGCAACCGAAGCGTCGGCACCTTCTCGCGCGTTTTCGACGCGCGCTACGAGAAGGTCGCGTCGCTGAAAGCCCAGTGTCTCCCACACGCTCAAATACGTGGACGCGCAGCCACTCAACAACAGCAACACCATCGCCGCTGTCGTCCACCGCAGCTCCATCCGGCAGAGACTGAACACCCCTTTCGATCCTTCGAGACAACGCACATTGCGCCCAACGGCGCAGTCTAACAGGCCGAACAAGCTGATCGGATTGCCGCTTGGTCAGTGTCGACTGCAGAGGGCGATTACGTATCCTCAGAGCGTCAAAGGGTGCCTGCTTCGCCGGTGTCAGGTTTCAGCCTGTGGTCGACGCGACTGTCAGAATCTCAACACCAGCGTCGGTCGTGTATCGCCAACGCAGGTGCAGGTCGGCAAACTCCATCGCGTATTCGCGGTTCGGATCGCGGTGGTAACCCGGCCTGGCATCGAAGCAGAGCACCTCTTCTATCTCCAGCGCCGTCTGCGTGGCAGCGTCCCCGGCGACTCGCTTCAAAGACGACAGAGCGGCCTCATGCCACGACACCGGCAGGGGCTCTGGCGCAGCTGGCGCGATCGCGTTGAACGCGTCGGGTAGACAATCCGCCCAGGGTAGATAGGGCTTGATATCGATAACCGGCGTACCGTCGAGGAGATCGATTCCCGACACTTCTATACCGTCCGGGCGTACCGATTCCAGTTTCACCAATGACAATCCCACCGGATTCGGTCGATGCGTCGATCGCGTGGCGAAAACCCCAGTGCGCTGATTGCCGCCCAGCCTCGGTGGCCGCACACGGGTGGCGGGCCGCCGCGTCTGGATACCGTGAAAGACAAACACCAGCCAGACATGGCTGACCGACTCCAGACCGGTCAGGCCGTCACGCCATTCGGGCTGCACCCGCACGAAGGCGCCAACGGACTGCGCCAGCCCACTCTGTCGCGGTATGGCAAATTTCCCGCGGTAAGGCGATTCGACAAACGCCACAGCGTCGAATGTCGTCACGATCGACATTTCGGGCTCGTTGTCACCCGGGTACAACGCTCGACCCTCGCGCGACTCCCCCGTATGCTTGGCGACTGACCTGCCCTCGCGTGAGCCAAAGCCTGAATGATCCGTGCTGAAAAAGTGAGCCTTCGGCGCGGACCGAACACACTCGTGCGAGACGCTGATTTCGAGCTGTACGCCGGGCAACGCCTGGGCCTGACCGGCGACAACGGCTCGGGCAAAAGCAGCCTGCTTGCGACCATATTGGGGGAGCTCGATCTCGACAGCGGTGACATCAGCATACCCGCTGACTGGGTGATTGCCCACGTCGCCCAGGAAACGCCGGCCGTCGACCGAAGCGCACTCGACTACACCCTCGATGGCGATCGCGCTCTGCGCCGATTGCAGCACGAGCTTGACGCCGCGGTTGCCGCCGATGACGGTCAACGGCAGGCAGAGCTGCACGCCTCTCTGGACAGTCTCGACGCCTGGACGGCCGAATCCCGGGCGCATCAACTTCTGAATGGATTGGGGTTTTCTCGCGAGGACACCGGGCGGGCGGTGCGCGATTTTTCCGGTGGTTGGCGCGTCCGACTCAATCTCGCACAGGCACTGATGTGCCGCTCCGACCTGCTGCTGCTCGATGAACCCACCAACCACCTCGACCTCGACGCCATTGTCTACCTGGAGCGCTGGCTCAAGCACTATGAAGGTGCACTGATCCTGATTTCCCACGACCGCGAGTTCCTCAACGGGGTGGTCGACCGTGTCGCGCACATCGCGAACACCCAGCTCAAGGTCTACACCGGCAACTACAGTGAATTCGAAAGACAGCGCGCCGCGTTCGAAGCCCAGCAGGCGAGCGCGCGCGAGCGCCAGCAGAAACAGCGCGACCATATGCAGGCCTTCGTGGACCGCTTTCGCGCCAAGGCGACCAAAGCAAAACAGGCACAAAGCCGACTCAAGGCGCTGGCCCGGCTGCCGGACATCGCAGCCGCAGTCGCAACGAGTGGGTTCAGTTTCCGTTTCGAGACACCTGAAAAGCTGCCGCAGCAGTTGTTGGCTCTGAACGACGCGAGTGTGGGTTACGGTGAGGCCGCCGTGATCGAAGGCGTCGACCTCTCTGTGGTGGCGGGCAGCCGAATCGGCTTGATCGGCGCCAACGGCGCGGGCAAGTCGACGCTGATCAAAGCGCTGGCAGGCGACAATGTATTAAATGTGTTGTCCGGGTCTCGGGACGTGCACATGCACAGCCGAATCGGCTACTTCGCACAGCACCAACTCGAACAATTGCGCGACGACCAGTCTCCCGTCGCGCACCTCAAGATGCTCGACCCCGGTGCACAGGAATCCCAATTGCGCACCTTTATCGGGCGATTCGGTTTCAGCAACGACAAGTCGTTGTCCGAAGTCGGGCCGTTCTCCGGCGGGGAGCGTGCCAGGCTTGCACTTGCGATGCTGATTTACCAGAAACCGAATGTGCTCCTGCTCGATGAGCCCACCAACCACCTTGACCTCATGGCACGCGAGGCACTCGCCCTGGCGCTTCAGGATTTCGGCGGTGCGCTGGTCGTGATCTCGCACGACAGGCATCTGCTGCGCAGTTGTTGCGACGAGTTCGTGCTGGTTGACTCCGGTCGATGTACCCCTTGGGATGACGACCTCGACAGCTTTGCACAGTGGTTGATGACCCGAAACAGTGCGCTGACCCATTCTGTGGCAGGTAGCGCCAGTCCTGCGGCCTCAAAGCGCGATGCCCGGCGCGATGCCGCCCAAACGCGTGTACAGCTGCAACCGTTACGCACCGCAATCAAGCAAATCGAGGCTGAATTGAAAGAGGCCCAGACGACCGTTGCGGCAGTGCAACAAAGGCTTGCCGACCCAGCACTGTACGCGGCGGGCAACGGCGACGAGTTGCAAGCGCTGACCCTGCAGGACGCCCAATTGCGCAGCCGCATCGCCGATCTGGAAGAACGCTGGCTCAGCGCCGAAGACGAACTTGATACACTGCAGCAATCGGCAGGAAAGGCTTGATCCATCAAGGCCAACTGTGCTCGAATCGACCCGATAAACGGGTCAGATCAACACCGATCTGCCGGCACACACTCCACTCAGTGAGTTGCTCCAGCCAATGACTTCAGGCCAAAACGGCGACACCTTTGTCGAATTCGAACGCGTCCAGAAGAGTTACGACGGCGAAGTTCTGGTCGTAAAAGATCTCAACCTCTCGATCGGCAAAGGCGAATTTCTGACCATGCTGGGCCCGTCCGGATCAGGCAAGACCACCTGCCTGATGATGCTCGCCGGCTTCGAGACGGCAACGCACGGTGACATCCGCCTCGGCGGTCGCGAGATCAACAACATTCCGCCCCACAAGCGCGGCATCGGCATGGTGTTTCAAAACTATGCGTTGTTTCCGCACATGTCGGTCAATGAGAACCTCGCGTTTCCATTGCAGGTTCGCGGGCTGTCCAAATCGGAAACCGAGTCCAAGGTCAAACGCGCACTCGACATGGTGCAGATGGGCGAGTTCGGCAACCGCCGACCCGCGCAACTCTCCGGGGGACAACAACAGCGTATCGCCGTCGCCAGAGCGTTGGTGTTCGACCCCGAGCTCGTGTTGATGGACGAGCCGCTCGGCGCACTCGACAAGCAACTGCGCGAGCAGATGCAGTACGAGATCAAGCATATCCACGAAAACCTGGGCGTCACGGTGGTCTACGTCACCCACGATCAGTCCGAAGCGCTGACCATGTCGGATCGCATTGCCGTGTTCAACGACGGTGTGATCCAGCAACTCGCCGACCCGGAGACGCTGTACGAGCGCCCGGAAAATTCCTTCTGCGCCCAGTTCATCGGTGAGAACAACAAACTCGGCGGCAAGATCGTCGGGATTGACGGAGACACCGCAACGGTCGAGTTCGACGACGGTGCAACCTGCAAGGCGCTCGCGGTCAACTGCGGCGGCGTTGGTGAGAGAAGCCTGCTGTCGATTCGCCCTGAGCGGGTCGCAATCGGCAACAGCGACACACCCGACGCCATCAGCGCACGCGTACTCGAACTCATCTATCTCGGCGATCATATCCGTTGCCGCATGGACGTCCATGGCCACAACGAATTCATCGTAAAGGTCCCCAACGCCGCTGGCCACGCACGACTCAACGTCGGCGAGACCGTACATTTGACGTGGGAGCGCGAAGATTGCCGCGCACTCGATTTGATCTAGTTTCGCTTTAACAAGCCTGTCAGCGCCTGAGCCCCGGGGGCCTGACTTGCTAAATCATTACCGAGGGCGGCATTAAGGATGGGAGAATCCATGAAAATCAAACAACTCGCCTTTGGCATCGCCACAGCGATCACCGCGGCGACCGCAGCACAGGCCGCCGACACCATCACTGTCGTCTCCTGGGGCGGCGCTTACACCAAGTCCCAGGTCGAGGCATACCACAAGCCGTGGATGGCTGAGACTGGAAACACCATCATTTCGGAAGACTACAACGGTGGTTTGTCTGAAGTGAAATCACAGGTCGAAGCCGGCAACGTCAAGTGGAACGTCATGGACGTCGAATACTCTGACGCCGTGCGTGGCTGCGACGAAGGCCTGCTCGAGCCGATCGATCACTCGATCCTGCCAGCGGCACCCGACGGCACGCCAGCTGTCGACGACTTCATCGAAGGCGCCCTGCCCGAGTGCGCGGTGTCCAACATCGTGTGGTCAACCATTTTTGCCTACGACACATCAAAGACCTCTGGCGTTGAAGGTATTTCCGATTTCTTCGACCTCGAGAAATTCCCGGGCAAGCGCGGCATCCGCAAGAACCCCAAAGCCAACCTCGAAATGGCTCTGATGGCTGACGGCGTACCTGCGTCAGAAGTCTACGACGTGCTCGGAACAGCCGAAGGTATCGACCGCGCTTTTGCCAAGCTCGACACCATCAAAAGCGAAGTGGTCTGGTGGGAAGCTGGTGCCCAGCCGCCGCAACTGCTCGCTGACGGCGAAGTGGTCATGACCACCGCGTACAACGGCCGCATCTTCAACGCAGCAGCTGGTGAAGGCAAACCCTTCGAAGTCAACTGGGACGGCCAGGTGCTCGACTTCGATCTGTGGGTTATCCCGAAGGGCGCACCCAACATGGAAGCGACTTTGGATTTCATCGCCTTCTCAACCGACACCCAGCGTCTCGCTGACCAGGCCAGCTGGATTGCCTACGGCCCGGCTCGCAAGTCATCCGGTGCGCTCGTTGGTTTGTACAACGACGGCAAAACCGAAATGGCACCGCACATGCCGACCGCTGAAGCCAACCTCGCAAATGCGCTGGTCAACAACTTCGAATTCTGGGCAGACAACCAGGACGAGTTGAACGAGCGTTTCAACGCGTGGCTCGCTCTCTGATCAAACACAGTTGATCAGCGCCGGTCGGGCAAGTCGCCCGACCGGCATTTCGACAGGCCGACCCTTGGCAACAGCGACCTGCCGGGCACACAGACCCAATTGAGATCCGAATGAGCGACACCCACACCGCAGCGGTCATGGCCGCCGACGGCACCCCGCTGAAGGCCCGTCTGGCGCGTGCGATGTTTCGGCGAAAGCTGGACGCTTTCCTGCTTGTTCTGCCGTTACTGGTTTTCCTGATGGTGTTCTTCCTCGCGCCGATCGCGTGGTTCCTCTCCAAAGGTTTCCACGACGACCTGTTCGCGACCGAAATGCCGAACACCACAGCAGCCCTCGCGGATTGGGACGGCTCAACCGAACCCACCGAAGCGCAATACGCTGCCCTGGTCACGGATCTGATTGCCACCCGCAAGACCAAGACCATCGGAAAAGTCGCCACCCGCGTCAACCGCGAGCATTCCGGTGCGCGGTCCCTGTTTACATCCTCAGCACGCAAGGCCGCCAAACTCGATGCCCCGTTCAAAGAGGCTTTGATCAAGACCAAGAAAGCCTGGGGCGATATCGCTGTCTGGCAAGGCATGAAAGCCGCCTCACGGACCTACACCATAGGCTACTACGCCAATGCGCTCGACCGCCGGCAACTCGCTGACGGCTCGATTGTCGCCCAACCCGAACAGCGGCAGATCCACGTCAAGCTGCTGATCAGAACGCTCGAAATTTCGCTGCAGGTCACGCTCTATTGTCTGCTGCTCGGCTACCCGATTGCCTACCTGCTCGCAACGCTGCCCAACCGCACGTCCAATCTGTTGATGATCCTAGTCTTGCTGCCCTTCTGGACATCAATCCTCGTGCGCACCACCGCCTGGATCGCGATGCTGCAATCGCAGGGTGTGCTCAATGACCTCTTCGTGTTCTTCGGGGTCACAGCCGACGAAGCGCGCTTCTCGCTGATATACAACAAGCTCGGCACCCTGATCGCCATGACGCATATTCTGCTGCCGTTCATGGTGTTGCCCTTGTACTCGGTCATGAAGGGCATCCCCCCCTCTTATGTGCGCGCGGCGAAAAGCCTTGGTGCGACCAACTGGACAGCCTTCTGGCGTGTCTACGCACCGCAAACCGTCCCCGGTATCGGCGCCGGTGCCATTCTGGTGTTCATCGTCGCGATCGGCTATTACATCACCCCTGCACTGGTCGGGGGACAAGACGGTCAGATGATCTCCAACTTCATCGACTTCCACATGCGGCGATCGTTGAACTGGAATCTCGCGGCGGCGCTCGGCACGGTGCTTTTGGTGGTGGTGCTGACTCTCTACTGGATCTACGACCGCGTGGTCGGGATCGACAACATGAAGTTGGGTTGACCGATGAGCGGACTGCCTCCCTACGCCGGATTCGGCGAACGGCTCTGGTACTACACCTTCCGGGTGATCTGTGGCCTGATCTTTCTGTTTCTGATCACTCCGATCCTGATCGTGATTCCGTTGAGCTTCAATGTAGAGCCCTACTTCAGCTTCACGCCCGGCATGCTGAGCTTCAAATCCGAAGCCTTCTCGACACGCTGGTATCTGGACATCCTGCAGAACGGGATGGCGAACCCGGATGCGACCACCGGTTGGTGGGCTGACGCCTGGTCGAATTCCCAGTGGGTCCGCTCGATGAAGAACAGCTTCTACATCGGCATTCTGTCAACGCTGATCTCAACCGCCCTTGGCACCCTCGCCGCGGTCGGCCTGAGCCGCTCGGAAATGCCATTCAAGAACGCGATCATGGCAACCCTGATATCGCCGATGATCGTGCCGCTGGTCATTACAGCGGCTGGCGCCTTCTACGCCTTCAGCCAGTTCAACCTAGCCTACACCTACTCCGGGCTGATCCTCGCGCACGCCGTTCTGGGTATCCCGTTCGTGATCATCACCGTCACGGCCACGCTGGTCGGCTTTGATCAAAGCCTCGTGCGCGCCGCGCAAAGCATGGGCGCAAGCCCCATCACAACCTTCTTCAAAGTGCAGATGCCGCTGATCCTGCCCGGGGTGATTTCCGGTGCCTTGTTCGCGTTCATCACCAGCTTTGATGAGGTGGTCGTGGTGATCCAGATGGCGGCAGCTGAACAGCGCACGATCCCTCGCCAGATGTTCTCCGGTATTCGCGAACAGATCAGCCCGACCATACTGGCCGTTGCCACGGTGTTGGTGATCATCTCCATTGCGTTGCTCGCGACCCTGGAGCTGCTGCGCAGACGCTCTGAGCGACTGCGTGGGCTGTCTGCCAGCTAGGGAACCTCCGTGCTCGCCAGAGCGCACTCTGATCGACGACGATTTTCCCCCACCTCCGGGTGAGCGACGCGGCGTGGCGTAGACCGCTGGCGCGTTTCCTGCGACACCGAACAGCAGAATGCCGCACGGATGCGGCGAGTGGCTACCAAGGATGGTAAACACGTGTTCACGCATTTCGCAGTCGATCGAGACCGCGCAGGCCACTGGCTGACGTCTGCCGCGGTATGTGCGCTTGTCGCAACCGCTTTGTGGTTCCCCAAAGCGCCACGAGAACGCCAACTGAGCCCGCCCAAGGCCCCGGCGGCCCAGGCGTTACGAACGGATGACGGCATCAACGTAACGGTCAGGCTCAACCGCGACGCAACCCCGGTGTTCTATTCCGTTTGCCACCGATTTCAGACGACGGCTGACAGGCCACTACCCTATGCGGTGGACTACGCATCCTGCCCCGTCAAGCGCACACAAGTGCGCGGCGCCGAACAGATCGCGCTCGATCTGCCGACAGACGTCGACACCCTGTTGGTTGAAATCTGGCCACTGAACCGCGTCGAGCCCGCTCGCTATATCGTCACCACACCGAGCGCGCTGCAACGCGACGGGCTTCAGCTCAACTGACGCCCAGTGGCCTCGTGCGGGGCGAGCCCGCACCCTAACCAAGTGATCAACAATCGAGTGTGTTGTCGCGTTCCCAGTCACTCAAGTGTGCGCAGTAGGCAGACCACTCTTGCGTCTTGAGCTTGACGAAGGCATCCACCAACTCATCACCCAAGCCTTCCCGCAGCCGCTTGCTCTTGTCGAGCGCGCGGATGGCATCGAGCAGGTTCAGCGGTAAGCGCTTGGCCCCACGCACTTTGTGCGGTTCGGCATACATGTCGTTGAATTGCGGTTGCCCCGGATTGCGGTCGTTCTCGAGACCGTCGAGTCCGGCAGCGAGGAAGCCTGCCTGCATCAAGTAGGGGTTGGCCGCGCCGTCCATCAACCGCAGCTCGAATCGCCCGTCGTCGGGAACGCGAATCATGTGGGTTCGGTTGTTGCCGGAATAAGTCACTGTGTTGGGTGCCCAGGTCGCGCCGGAGCGCGTGACAGCACCGTTGATGCGCTTGTAGCTGTTTACGGTCGGATTGAACAGCGCACACAGGGCCTCCGCATTGTGCACAATGCCACCGAGAAAGCCGTATGCGGTGCTCGACAGACCGAGACCACGCTTGTCTTTTTTGTCTAGAAACAGGTTTTTCTTGCCGCCCTTGTCCCACAGCGACACGTGCGCGTGGCAACCGTTACCGGTCAGATCGGCAAAGGGCTTGGGCATGAAGGTCGCGCGCAGCTGGTGGTTCTCGGCCAGTGTCTTGACCATGTACTTGAAGAACACGTGACGGTCCGCTGTTTTCAACGCATCGTCGTAGTCCCAGTTCATTTCGAACTGCCCGTTGGCGTCCTCGTGGTCGTTCTGGTACGGCCCCCAACCCAACTCGATCATCGAATCGCATATTTCCCGGATCACCGGGTAGCGGCGCATCAGCGCCTGTTGGTCGTAACAAGGCTTGCTCTGCGTATCGCGCGCATCGGACAGCGTCGTGCCGTCTTCGGAGATCAGGAAATACTCGCACTCCACACCGGTCTTCATGCGCAAGCCTTGCTTCTGCGCCTTGGCCAACTGCGCTTTCAGGGCTACGCGAGGGGACGCGGCAACCGGCTTGCCATCCATGTAGAGGTCGCTTGCCAACCAACCGATCTCCGGTTGCCACGGCAATTGAATCAGGCTGTCGGGGTCGGGAACACCGAACATGTCCGGGTGGGCAGGAGTCATGTCGAGCCACGCCGCAAAACCGGCAAAGCCGGCACCCTCTTTCTGCATGTCGCCAATCGCACGCGCGGGGACGAGCTTCGCCCGCAGGTTGCCGAATAGATCGACAAAGCTGATCAGGAAATAGCGGATGCCGCGGCTTTTGGCTTCTTTACTCAGGTCGACTGCCATGGTGTTCTCTCCCGTTGTGTGAGCCCGGCTCAGGTGCAGTGCCGAGGCCCTGTATCAATCTGCAGACCCGGAATCAGCTCCGGATCTGCTCCTCTAGAATCCGCGCCCCGGCACCCACTCGGTCCCCGCCAGGGGCACACCGGCCATGGCCGCCGCTTCGATAGTCAGTGCTGCCAGGTCTTCAACCTCAAGATTGTGCACATGCGATTTGCCGCAGGCGCGCGCGATGGTCTGGGCCTCGAGACTCAGCACACTGAGGTAATTTGCCAGTCGGCGTCCGGCGGCCACAGGATCGAGTCGGGACGCGAGCTCCGGGTCCTGGGTACAGATGCCTGCCGGATCTCGGCCGTCCTGATAGTCGTCGTAAAATCCGGCGCTGGTGCCAAGCTTGTTGTACTCAGCTTCATACACCGCGTTGTTGTCACCCAAGGCAATCAGCGCCGCGGTTCCGATCGACACCGCGTCAGCCCCCATTGCAAGCGCCTTGGCGACATCCGCACCGCTGCGGATTCCGCCCGACACGATGAGTTGAACCTTGCGGTGCATGCCGAGCTCGGTCAGTGCCTCAACCGCCTGGCGAACCGCCGGTAGCGTCGGCACACCCACGTGCTCGATGAACACATCCTGTGTCGCTGCGGTGCCGCCCTGCATGCCATCAACCACCACGACATCTGCGCCTGATTTCACGGCGAGCGTGACATCGTAGTAGGTGCGAGCGGCTCCCACTTTCACGTAGATCGGCGTTTGCCAGTCGGTGATCTCGCGCAGTTCCTGAATCTTGATCTCGAGATCGTCCGGTCCGGTCCAGTCCGGGTGGCGACACGCGCTGCGTTGATCGATACCCGCTGGCAGGTCACGCATGTCAGCAACGCGGTCGGATATTTTCTGACCAAGCAGCATGCCACCGCCACCGGGCTTGGCACCCTGACCCACTACGATTTCAATCGCATCCGCTTTGCGAAGGTCATCGGGGTTCATGCCATAGCGTGAAGGCAGGTACTGGTAGACGAGGTATTTGGATTGGCCGCGCTCTTCGGGCGTCATGCCGCCGTCGCCGGTCGTGGTGCTGGTGCCCATCGTCGACGCGCCACGTCCGAGCGCTTCCTTGGCCTGCGCCGACAAAGCCCCGAAACTCATACCGGCAATCGTGATCGGGATATCCAGCGTGATCGGTTTCTTGGCGAAGCGATCGCCGAGGGTCACACGGGTGTCGCAGCGTTCGCGATAGCCCTCAAGCGGGTAGCGGGACATGCTTGCACCCAGAAAAACAAGATCATCAAAACACGGCACACGGCGCTTGGCGCCAAAGCCCCGAATGTCGTAGATGCCAG
>CALDHJ010000502.1 GCA_937941555.1 uncultured Granulosicoccaceae bacterium
GCGTGGGCCGAGCGGCTACTCAATGAACTCGCTGAAGGCGCTCAGAAAACGGACTGACATAATCATTGCAAGTCCGGTCTGTTGATCAAACCTGGCGAGCCCGCCGCTGCACGGTTGGCCTCCGCGTAACGGTTGGCACACTCAGCAGCAACTCGGCGATTCACCGGTGGCAGCACTTTCCTGAATAGGTGGACAGGCGACCGTTCCGTAGGAGCAGAACACACAGCAGTGGCCGTCCATCGGTTTCAATAGCGTGCCACAGCCTTGGCAATCGTAGAAATACCAGCACGCATCGGTCGGCATGGTCTCGGTCTTCTGGTGTCCGCACTCAGGACAAGTGAGTGTCGACTCGAGCACAGCGGCGTTGTCGGTCATGGTGCGTCTCCTGATGTGGTGCGGGCGATCAGCGCATAGACTGTGATCGCTATGAACAAGCCCAGCGCCGGCAGCAACACCACGTCCAACCAGCCGATAACACCAGCGAGCCCAATCGCGCTGAGCAACACGACGAGCAATGGCGTGAAGCAGCAGAGCGCCGTGATGGCGGTGCCGATCAGGCCCGTTCTGAGAAGTGATTTGTTCATGGAAACCGGCCTTTATTCCTGACGGGGATCTTGATGACGGTCTTGGCATTCGTGCTGAGGATTGACCCAATGGCCCGCTTGAACATCGCCGCCTCTCACGGCGCCAGCACGTACAGTCCACGGCCGTGTTTGTGCAGCTTGCCGGAACGGGTCAATGCACTCAATGCGCGATAACACGTGGCCTGTGTGAGGCCGATGCGCTGCGCCAATTCGGCAATGGTGCCGGTCATCATGCCCAGTTGCACCGCCGCCAACACGCGTTCTTCAGCCGACGTCAGCGCGAGGATCTCGATCGTCTGGCGTGACTGATGGACCGACTGCGCCAGCAACGCACAAAACGCAAGCGAAAACGCCGGGTCGGTTTGCAGCGCGTCGAGCACCGACGATTTTCGCGCCACATCGATTTCACTGGCTTCGGCGCACACTGCGTCACAGTGGTACCGGCTTGTAAACAGCGAGGCTTCGGCAAACACCTGTCCGGCTGTGGCCTTGTGCACCAATACGCTGTCGCCATCCGCTGTCGTGCGCTGCATGACCACAGCGCCACTGTATACGCGGTACAACCCGGCTGTGGGTTTGCCTTGGCGAAAAATGGCGTGGCCCTGTGGGCAAATTTTTCTGGTCGTCGCGCCCTGCGGCAACAACGTGAACGGATCGGTACTCATATGATCGAGATCATATCGGTCAGCGCCCGGCTTCGCTACTCTGAGCGAATATCAGGAGGGAGTAACCCATGAACAGAGGCCTGTTTGCGAGTGTGCTGTTGGCGGCTGCGTTGTCCGGCTGTGCAGCGACAGCCCACCGACACAACGCACCGCTTGCGGAAACCGGACACGCCACTTTTGCCACGCTCGAGGAAGCTGTCGCCGCGTTGCGCCGCGATCCCGGCACCGATTGGGCGACGGTCGATGTCGACGGCCTGCGCGAACACCTGTTGGATATGGACCACGTGACCTTGCGCGCCAGGGTGGTCTCCGAAGACCTGCCGAACGGCGCACGGTACCGCGTCACCGGTGAGGGCGACGTCGCCGGCGCGATACAGCGTATGACGGTTGCGCACGCCGGTATGGTGAACTCGGACGCGAAATGGGTCGTCGATGTCGAATCGATCGCGACCGGTGCGCTGGTCACGGTTCGGGCTGCGTCTGATCAGGATGCCGAGATGGTCCGGGCGCTGGGCTTCTTCGGCTTCCTGACCATCGGAGCTCACCACCAGGCCCACCACTGGGCGATGGTGTCGGGCACGGATCCGCACAGCCACTGAGATCGTCTGGCTGTGTCGCGGCGCGTTCAGTCGCGCGCTGGCAGCAGACCGCAGGAACGCAGTAGGGGTTCCACTGCGGCAACATGCTCGATCGACCCGGTCTTGATCATTGTAAGTTGCGCGTCGCGCGCGGCAACCCAATCTCGGTACACCGTCGGTTGCACCGCCGACAAAGCGGCCTCCAGCCGCCCGTGTGGTGCCATGACACGGTAGAGCACACGGTTGATCTCGGCGGCCCAGACTTGCACATCGCCAACGAAAAACTGCTGCACCACGTTCAGCAGAATCCGCCCCTGCTGATTGGCCTGTTGGTTGAAACACAGCGGGCGTCGCGCCGTGCGGATTGCGGCGACGGCGCTGGCGGCTGCGAGCTGCGCCTCGGTGATCGCCGCGGCGCGCAGCCAGTAGCCGGCGTTGCCGTTGCGAATCACACCGAGAGCGCTTTCAAAGGCCGAGGCATCGTAGCGGTAGTCGCCCGCGAGCCAGCGCGTGATCCAGTGCTCGAGGGTGTCGAGCGCGGTCTCGAGTGGCAGGTCGGCGCCGGGGTCGTAGTCGCCGAGGCGCTCGGGCACGTGCCAAAGCCGCTCGAACTCCTCACTTGCAAACGTCGCCTGCCACAACGCGATTGGCAACTCTGCGCGTTTGAGTGTCAGCGCCTCGTCGAGCGTCTCGGCGAGCCGCGTCTCGCCTTTGGCCTCCAGCGAAGTGATGCAGTCGGGTGCCAGTTGCAAAAAATCGAGATCGCCGAACACGTGTTGGGATGCCGGGGCGACTTTGCCGAGCGCACTGTTGC
>CALDHJ010000503.1 GCA_937941555.1 uncultured Granulosicoccaceae bacterium
CGCTGTCGTACTGAAAGCGGCTGACGGCGACGTCGCGGTGTCGTCGCTCAAGGGTTCGCTCTACGACGGTGACATCGACGCAAGCCTCGGGCTGAACGTTACCGCCGACACCCCGCGCTACCGCGCGAAAGCCGGTCTCACCGGCGTGCAGGCCCAGCCGCTGCTGACCGATTTCGCGGAATTCAGCAACGTGATTGGCAGTGGCCTGATCAACCTCGACATCACCACCCAGGGCGGCTCGGTCAACCAGCTCACAGAGGCCCTCGGCGGCAACGTCAGCTTCTCGTTCCTCAACGGCGCGATCGACGGCGTCAACATCGCCGCCGAGTTGCGCAAAGTCCTCGCAGCCTTCGGCAAGGCTGAGGACGAGGCAAGCGACGACGCCAAGCAGACCGATTTCGCAAAGTTCTCGGCAAGCGCCGACATCGCCAAGGGCGTGGTCACCAGCACCGATCTCGACCTGCGCTCACCATTGCTGCGCCTCGCTGGCGACGGCACCGTCAACCTGCCGGGCGAGCGTGTGGACTACGTGCTGAAGCCGGCGCTGGTCAAAACCCTCGAAGGGCAAGGCGGCGACACCAGCGAAAACCTCAGCGGCATCAAACTGGACCTGCCGATCGCAGGCACCTTCGACGAACTCGCCAACGACTTCCCCGGCGCACTGCGCCGCAGCCTGGCCGACGGTGCCAAGAATGCCGCCAAGGCCGAACTCGACGCGAAGAAGGCTGAACTGAAAGCCGCGGCTGACGCCAAGAAAGCCGAGCTCAAAGCCGCCGCCGAGGCCAAGGAAGCCGAGCTCAAGGCCGAGGCCAAAGCGCGTGAGGAAGAGGCCAAGGCCGAGCTCGAAGAGAAGGCAAAGGAGAAGCTCGACGAAGCCGCGGACAAACTCAAGGACAAGCTCAAGAAGCTCTTTTGATGGCAGCGCGCCCCCCGTTCGATCTCTCTCACGCCGCCATCAGCTGGTGGCGCGAGAACGGCCGCAAGGACCTGCCGTGGCAACAAGAGCCCACGCCCTATCGCGTGTGGGTCTCGGAAATCATGTTGCAGCAAACCCAGGTCCGCACCGTGATCGGCTACTTCGACGCGTTCATGAAACGCTTCCCGACACTGCAGTCGCTCGCCGAGGCAAGCGAAGACGACGTGCTGCACCGCTGGACCGGTCTCGGCTACTACGCCCGCGCGCGCAACCTGCACAAAGCCGCCCGGCACGCCTGTGAACACTTCGGTGGCGAGCTGCCAGCGGACCAGGCCAAGCTCGAGAGCCTGCCCGGCATCGGCCGCTCCACTGCGGCCGCGATCATGAGCCTCGCACACCAGCAACGCGCGACCATCCTCGACGGCAACGTCAAACGTGTGCTCGCGCGCTTTCACGCGATCGACGGCTGGCCCGGCGAGCGCACGACGCTAGACACGCTCTGGGCCCGCGCCGAGGAACACACTCCGTCGCAAGACTTTCGCATCTACAGCCAGGCCATGATGGATCTCGGCGCGACGCTCTGCACGCGCAGCAACCCCCATTGCCTGCTCTGCCCGCTGCAGCCCGGCTGCGCCGGCCAACACACACCTCAGCTTTACCCCGGCAAGAAAGCGCGCAAGCCGCTGCCTGTACGGGCAACCACCCTGCTCATCGCCGTCGACGACCAGGGCCGCGCCCTGCTCGAGAAGCGCCCGTCTCGCGGCATCTGGGGCGGGCTCTGGAGCTTCCCCGAGTTTGCTGACAAGAGTGCCCTGTGCAACTGGCTCGCGCGCAACTACTACCCGCCGACGCGCGACCTCGAGGCGCTTACGCCCTTTCGCCACACCTTCAGCCACTACCACCTCGACATCACGCCAATCCGCGCAGACGTCTCACGCGAACACAGCAACGCCGGGCGGGTCATGGATGGCGACAAGTACGTCTGGTATAAGCACGAGGACGTTGGCTCGTCACCGGACGGTGCGCCGCCCGACGGAGCGCCGCCCGACGGAACGCCGCCCGGAGGCTTTGCCGCCCCGGTGGTGCGCCTGCTCAATCAACTCCAGGAGAACACGCTGCCATGAGCCGCACGGTCAATTGCATAAAACTCGGTCGCGAAGCCGAGGGACTCGCCAAAGCCCCCTATCCGGGTGACCTCGGCCAACGCATCTTCGACAACGTGTCAAAAGAAGCCTGGGGCCTCTGGTTGCGCCACCAGACCATGCTGATCAACGAGTACCGGCTCACCCCGGTCGACCCCAAAGCCCGCACCTTTCTCGAAGAAGAAATGGACAAGTATTTCTTCGGCGAGGGTTCCGACGCGCCAGACCAGTACGTCCCGCTCGGCGATTGAGTCCTCGGCAGACTTGACGCGAGGCCCCAAAACGGCTTTAATTCGCGGCTTCGTCAGCACATGACGAAGGGCGCCCAGGTAGCTCAGTCGGTAGAGCAGGGGACTGAAAATCCCCGTGTCGGCAGTTCGATTCTGTCCCTGGGCACCATCCCTCCCCTGACCCATCCGGTCAGGCGGAACACCCCTCAGACC
>CALDHJ010000504.1 GCA_937941555.1 uncultured Granulosicoccaceae bacterium
AGCGACTGCCGTCGAAGCGCACAAAATGCTGAACGATGTTGGCGAGGCTCTCGCGCGTGAACACCTCGCGCCAGAGGTAGGCGGTTTTGAAGCCGTCCGGGTTCGGCGGATTGCCCGCGCCGTGTTGGTAGCCGCGGTTAAACGGCAGAAAGACCGTGTTCTGCCCCGCCAAGCGCGTCGCCATGTACACCTCGTCGGTGTCCACCGCCATGTGCACCAGACAGCGCCCTGGCTGCAACAAGGGCTCAGCCGGGTCGCGGTCTTCGCGGTATTGCTTTTGCCCGTGGTGCCGTGCCGTCTGCCCGGTCCAAGCGTTCTTGAGTTCGAGCGTGGCGAGCGGCACGCCGTTGACGAACAGCACCATGTCAATCTCGAGGCGCGGGTTGGCACTGGCGAAACTGACCTGTCGCGTGCAGCTGAACCGGTTGCGTGCGAAGTTCGCGTGCACCGCCTCACTGCTGCTCGCGAGTGGCGCGGGGTACAGCAACACGAAATGCGCGTCATCGACCGCCAGGCCCTTTTTCAGCAGGTGCAACACCCCCCGCTTCTTGATCAGGCGGTCAAAGCGCTCGAGCACCTTGCGCTGCCAATCCGCCGGGCTGTGGGCTTGCAGCTTCGCGACCTCATCCGCTTGGGTGGCATTGAGGAAGGCCCAGAACTGATCGGTGTCGAGCGCAAAGCGGCGATCAAAGTCCGACGGATGCCCGCGCAGGAACCCGTTGTGTTGCCCGGTGTAGCCAGATTCAGCCTGCGCGACGCTACCCGCACGGTCCGCTTCGGTGGTCCCGCCACTCAGGGCCAGCTCTATCGCAGCCTCAAGGGCCTGTTCATTCGTGTTGCTGACCATTAACTGTCCTTATCAATGGGTGTCACGATCCAGCGCCCACCCTTGCGCGGGCCTGTGTGCTGCAGCTTGCCATCTACTTGCAACGTGGCGGCAGCGCGTTCCACCGCGCGCAGCGAACGCCCGATCTCGGCCGCTACCGCTGCGAGGCTGAGAGTGGGGTCCGCTGCGAGCGCGTCGAGAATGCGCTCTGGGGTTTTCACCGTCGTTTCTACCGGCGTTTTTACCGGCGTCTTGACTGGCTCACCGGCCTCAACCCCCATGGCCTCAGCCAAACTCTCGTGGATCGCGTCGAGCATGAAGGCAATGAAGTCGGTGCAATCAGCGGCCTGGTCAGCCTCTCCCAGTGCCTGGTAGTAGGCCGCCTGGCGGTGCTTGATCACGGTCTCGACCGGCAAGTAGGCCATCAGCGGTTGCCACTGGCTCAGGATCAGCGTCTGCCACAGTCTGCCCATGCGGCCATTGCCGTCGCTGAACGGGTGGATGAACTCGAACTCATAGTGAAAGGCCGCACCGGCCACCAAGGGGTGGGTGTCGGTGGTCTTGAGCCAACCGAGCAGCTCGCGCACAAGCCGAGGCAGCTGGCTCGCCGGCGGCGCCGCGTGCACCAGGCGTTCATTTTGAAAAATCCCGCTGTCGCCCTGCCGCAACTGCCCGGCGTCTGCGACCAGCCCTTGCATCAAGCAGGCGTGCGCCGCCAACAAATCCACCAAGTGGTGTGCCCGCCAGTCGGGCAAGGCCTCGTAGGCGGCAAAGGCATTGCGCACCTCGTGGATCTCGCGCGCTGGCCCGAGTACGGTCTTGCCGTCGAGCACCGCCGTGACTTGCGCCACACTGAGCGTGTTCTGCTCAACCGCCAAAGAGGCCTGCACCGAGCGGATGCGGTTGCCACGACGCAAGGCCGGAACCAACCCGCCCGGGTGTTGGGTCCGCCAGGCCCCCACCTGTTCGGCAATCGCCGCCACCCGATGCACGATCCGGTCATTGAGCGAGAACGGCGGCCGGTAGGCCACCCTAGCCGCCGCCCTGCCGCTTGAGCGCTTCACCCGCGCGTTGCAGGGCGCCACGCAGCGCACCGTCAAACCGCACGATGTGCGTGAGGTGCCAGTCGATCCAGTCCGACCAACGCGACTCATCGGTGCTGTCGGCCGAGAGTTCGTACTCGATCCGCGAGGATTTCTTGTCGTCCAGCCGCAGCCAGCGCAAGGGCTCGCCGAATGCGACTTCCACCTCCGCCTTTTCAGCCTCCACAGCATCGAACAGGAACTTGTTGTCCGTAGCCTCCGCCCGACCGAGAGTCAGCGACACCCGCAGCATCTTCTGGCCGAAGATCAGCGAGTAGTGGCAGCCGCTCAACCCGCAACCGGCCGAGAGCCAGTGATCCTTGCTGGCACTGATGTTGTCGTAGAGTGTGCAGTCGCTCGCCTGAAACACAGCCAACAGCTGTTCCCAGTAGGCCCTGCGCACGCTGTGGCGCTTCTTCTGCACCACGTCCGCACTCTTCTCTTCAGCTGCCTTGGCCTTGATGCCGATCATCAACTCGCCGGCCTCGGGCGTCGGGATGATCTGATCGACGTTGATCAGCAACTGCTCGCCAAGCGACCAGGGCGTCACGCGAAAACATTGCACGCTGATGCCCTGCCCGAGCAGCCAGAGCGCGGTGCTGGTCACTTCCTTGCGAAAATGCGCCGCGACCAACACGATGCGCTGGCTGTTGCCAAGGTTGAGTTTGACTTCGTCGAGATCCGGCGCGTCGAGAAAGTCGCACAGCCGGGTCGCGGCATCGGCGCCGTCACCGGGTGCATGGCGGTTCAGGTACTGCTGGTAGACGTCCACCACCTGCTGCTTGCTCAGCGACGCGCAGTAGCTCGCGTATTTCAGCGCTTGCCACACCACGTCACGGCCGCTGTCGTCGAGCTTGTTCTCGATGATGACGAGGTTGCCTTCCTTGTCGAGCGCCAGCAGATCGAGGCGTTCGCGCGTGTCGTCGAAGCCGTCAAACTCTTTCTGGATGACCAGCAGCTCTTCGCCCAGCGCGCTCGGCGTGTGCGCGAGCCACTCCTGCAAATGCGCGCGCTCGCTGAGCTTCAGCGCGCTGAACGACTGGCTCGGCACCGGAGTGATCCGGTTGGTCTCGGAGTTGACGGTGTACATGGATATCCTTATCTGAGCACCGAAGTCAGGCCACTTTGATCTGGCCGGTGACGGCGTTGTTGATCAGGGTGGTTTTGTATTCTTTGAGTTTTTCGATCTGAGCCCGGAACGTCTCTTCAACGAGATCACTTTGCCGCAACTGCTCTGAGAGAATATTCATGATTTGAGCCTGCTCGTCTTCTGGCGGAAACGGAACAAGGACATCACCGAACGAATCAAAGTACAGTCTCAGCCGCATCTCCATG
>CALDHJ010000505.1 GCA_937941555.1 uncultured Granulosicoccaceae bacterium
TTTGGCGATGTCTACGACATGTTTGCCATCCGCGTGATCGTCGACTCGGTTGACGATTGCTACCGAGCGTTGGGCCGTTTGCACAACCTCTACAAACCGGTCGAGAAGTCCTTCAAGGACCACATCGCGATTCCGAAAAACAACGGCTATCAATCGCTGCACACCGTGATGCAGACCAACACCGGCGTGCCAGTCGAAGCGCAGATCCGCACACGCGACATGGACCGCATGGCGCAGGACGGCATAGCCGCCCACTGGAAATACAAGACCGGTGAAGAAGACACACCCACACACGCTCAGGAGTGGTTGCAACAGGTTCTGGAGCTGCAAAAAAACGCGACCGACACGCTCGAATTCTACGAGAGCGCGAAACACGATCTCGTACACAAGGAGATCTACGTCTTCTCCCCGAAGGGCCGCATTTTCAGGCTGCCCATGAACGCGACACCGGTCGATTTCGCCTACGCCGTGCACTCCGACATCGGCAACCAGTGCCGGGCGGCCCGTGTAGATCGCCGCATGATGCCCCTCAGCACGCAACTCACATCCGGGCAAACCGTGGAAATCTACACCCACGAATTTGCGGCCCCAAGCCCGATGTGGCTTGATTTCGTCGTCACCCCACGCGCACGCCACGCGATACGTCACTACCTGCGAACCATGGACGACGAGAAGGCGCTTCTCTTCGGACGCCGCCTGATCATCCGGGCACTGGCCGCACTTGGCGGCACCCTGGAGACCGTGACGGACGACAACCGCGATCGCGTCCTGAAGAAATTCAACCACACCGACCTCGACGCATTGCTGTTGGGCGTCGGCATGGGCAACCACATTCCGAGCGACATCGCAGCACAATTGCTTGGCGAGAACACCGACCCGGCTCCTGCGCAACAACAATCCTCACCGCTGCTGGTCGACGGCCCCGAGGGCTCGGTCGTGAGCATGGCGCGGTGCTGCCTGCCGATCCCGGGTGACAACATTCAGGGCGTGATCAACGCCGGGCACGGCGTCGTGGTGCACCGGGCCGGGTGCCAGAATGTGCTCAAACGCAGCCGAAACCGCAGCTCCGATTGGGTGCCGGTGCAATGGTCGGAGAACACCACGGCCGAATTCACAACCCACCTCTGGGTCTCGATGCGCAACCAGCCGGGATCCCTCGCGCGGGTCGCCGACACCATCTCGCGCCTCACCGCCAACATCGAAAACATCAGCTTCTCGAACAGCCACGACAGCCTGACCGACATCCAGTTCACCCTGACCGTTCGGGACCGCAAACACATGGCCAGGCTGATTCGGCAGATTCGCAACCTGCGCGTCGTCGAACGCGTCCGGCGTGAACCGCTGTGAAGGCCCGCAAACCATTCCGACAGCACCGCCGTTAAGGCGTTGTGAACAGCTGTCGTTTATGATGCGCGGCACACCCTCTCGCGAGCTCCCGGCCATGTCCAAGCACATCATCTCGACCGACCAGGCACCCGCTGCCATCGGCGCCTATTCGCAAGCAGTGCGCGCCGGCAACACGGTGTATATCTCGGGACAGATCCCTCTCGACCCCGTGACCATGGAGGTGGTCGAGGGCGGCGTGGAAGCGCAGATCCGCCGTGTGTTCGACAACGTCAAAGCCGTTTGTGAGGCCGCTGGCGGCGACCTGTCCCAGATCGTGAAAATGACCGTTTTCCTGACCGATCTTGGCAACTTCCCGACCGTGAATGAGGTGATGGCCGAGTACATCGCACAACCCTATCCCGCGCGCGCTGCTGTCGGCATTTCAGCCTTGCCTAAGGGTGTTGAAGTCGAAATCGAAGGCATCCTCGTCCTCGACGATTGATGGCGTACTGATCGCTGTGGGCAACGCGCTGCACGAACAACTGGTGACATCGCTGCGCGGCGTCGGCCCGGCCATGGCGGAGAAACTCGCAAGCCTTGGCATCCACACGGTTCAGGATGTGCTGTTCCAGTTGCCCAGCCGCTACCAGGATCGCACACGCATCACGCCACTGAGCGGCCTGCACGCCGGATTGCACACACAGGTTGAAGTGGAAGTCGTCGGCAACGAAATCGCCTTTGGCAGACGGCGCGCGCTGTTGGTCACCACATCGGATGGTTCGGGCGGGCGCCTGACGCTGCGATTCTTTCATTTCAGCCAAACACAGAAAGCCCGACTCGAACGCGGTGCCAGACTTCGCTGTTTCGGTGAAGCCCGGCGCGGTCCCCGTGGGTTGGAGATGGTGCACCCGGAATACCAGCACCTCGACGACAGTGACGATGGCCCCGAGGAAACATTGACGCCAGTGTATCCCAGCACAGAGGGCTTGCAACAGGCAGGGTGGCGCAAGCTGACGGATCAGGCACTGGCGCGGCTGGAAGTCGGTGGCGATGTCCACGACTTGTTGGCCGGCATTCCAACCGGGAGCGAGGTCCTGCCCACCCTCGACGACGCCCTGCGCACACTGCACCGACCCCGCCCGGAAGACGACATCCCGGCACTGATCGAAGGCGTGCACCCGGCCCGGCAACGGCTGGCGTTCGAAGAGTTATTGAGTCACCGACTGGCGATGCTGCAGCTGCGCGACACGGCTCGTGCCCACAGTTCACCTCACCTGCACGCTCCGGGGGCGTTGCGCCACGCACTGCTCGAGAGCATGCCGTTTACTCCAACCGGCGCGCAGACGCGGGTCATCAACGAGATCTGCAGCGACCTCGCCGTGCCGCACCCGATGCAGCGCCTCGTTCAGGGCGACGTCGGATCGGGGAAGACCCTGGTTGCCGCTGCCGCCGCCGCGCAAGCGGTGGAAAGCGGTGTGCAAGTCGCCTTGATGGCACCCACCGAATTGCTCGCAGAACAACACTTTCACAATTTCGATGCGTGGTTCAGCCCGCTGGGAGTCTCGGTTGGGTGGTTGTCGGGGAAATTGTCAGCGAGCCAGCGGCGCGCGAGCCAGGCAGACATCAACGCCGGCCACACGGCCATTACGGTGGGCACCCATGCGCTGTTTCAATCCGATGTCTCATTCGACAATCTCGGCTTGATCATCATCGACGAACAACACCGCTTCGGCGTCGCACAGCGACAAGCGCTTCGCGACAAAGGCCCGCACGCGGAGGCTGTGCCGCACCAGTTGATCATGACCGCAACGCCCATTCCGCGCACACTCGCGATGACCAGTTGCGCCGACCTCGACTACTCCGTCATCGACGAACTGCCGCCCGGTCGCAAGCCGATCACCACAGTGGCTGTCGCCGCCAACCGGCGAGGTGATGTGGTCGAGCGGGTTGCTGCAGCGATACGCGAAGGGCGACAAGCCTACTGGGTCTGCACGCTGATCGAGGAGTCCGAGTCTCTTGCCGCTGAGGCAGCTGAAGAGACGGCTGAAGCACTCGCCGAAGCGCTTCAGCCCCACCAGGTCGAGCTGGTGCATGGCCGGTTGAAGTCGGCAGAAAAGGAATCACGCATGCAGCGCTTCAAACGGGGTGAAGCCGATCTGCTGGTGGCGACGACGGTGATCGAGGTCGGTGTGGACGTGCCCAACGCCTCACTCATGATCATCGAAAACCCGGAGCGCCTAGGCCTTGCGCAGTTGCACCAGCTGCGCGGCCGAGTCGGCCGTGGGTCCGCCGAGAGCACCTGTGTCTTGCTCTACAAAGCACCACTCGGGGAAACCGCCCGTGAGAGGCTGTCAGTCTTGCGCGAAAGCAACGACGGTTTCGAAATCGCCGAACGCGATCTGGCACTTCGTGGCTCAGGCGAAATATTCGGTACACGCCAGACCGGTGAGATGGCGCTTCGCATCGCCAATCTTTCGCTCGACCGGGGGCAGTTGCCGAGCGTCGCACGTGCAGCCGATACCATTCGATCATCACACAGCAACCGCATTGCACCGTTACTGGCTCGCTGGCTTGGCCAGCACGCTTCGGACTACGCGGCTGTATGACAAGCCCGTAACCGCTTGCGGTCTTCACTCTGCGCTCGCCAAAAAATACAGGCCGGCCCCGCCGTGGCACCTGCCATTTCCGACTCGCGGCCACTGTTAACCGAGCGAATACAGTCGAGCTGGAACCCCTCTGAGCACGTTCAGTCGGGATACGGCGTCACTGTCTGCGGTTCAAACGTGAACGAATTGTGAAACTAGAGCCGGATAACGTGAAAGTTTGCTTCAAAAAACGCGAGAAAACGCGCATTTTTTCAGTTGCATCGTTGTAGCAGAATTGTATTAACACAGATAAAGCAT
>CALDHJ010000506.1 GCA_937941555.1 uncultured Granulosicoccaceae bacterium
CTTCGGTCTCTCCCGAACGGTGGGATGTGACTGAGGTATAACCCGCCGCATGCGCGGTGTTGATTGCGTCGAGGGTCTCGGTGAGCGTGCCGATCTGGTTGACCTTGATCAAAATGGAGTTCGCCACACCCTCGTCGATGCCTCGCTTGAGGATGTCCGTGTTGGTCACGAACAAGTCGTCGCCAACCAACTGAACGCGGTCACCCACGGCATCCGTCAGCGACTTCCAGCCGGCCCAATCGGATTCGTCCATGCCATCTTCAATGGAAATAATCGGATACTGATCCACCCAGCCCGCAAGAAACTGCGAGAACTCGTCTGCAGTGAATTTCTTGCCTTCACCAGCAAGATCGTACACCCCGTCACGGTAGAACTCCGAGCTGGCCGCATCCAGCGCGAGATAGACTTCTTGTCCGATGCGGTATCCCGCTTTCTCGACCGCTTCGAGAATCGCCTCGATCGCAGCTTCATTGGATGTCAGGTTAGGGGCGAATCCGCCCTCGTCGCCTACCGCTGTGTTCAATCCGCGGCTCGAGAGCACAGATTTCAAAGCGTGAAAGATTTCGGCTCCGCAACGCAGGGCCTCGGAAAACGATTCCACCCCTACGGGCATGACCATGAATTCCTGCAGATCGACGTTATTGTCGGCGTGCGCACCGCCGTTGATGATGTTCATCATCGGCACCGGCAGATGCACCGCCGATTCGCCACCGAGGTGAGCGTAGAGCATCTGGCCTGCGTCCCGCGCCGCCGCTTGGGCGTTGGCCAGCGACACCGCGAGCAAGGCGTTGGCGCCCAGGCGGGCTTTGTTGTCGGTGCCATCGAGCGCGATCATCGCGTTGTCGAGTGACGCCTGGTCAGCTGCGTCGAAACCACTGAGCGCCCCAGCTATTTCGCCGTTGACGTTCTCGACAGCCTGGCGAACACCCTTGCCGAGATAGCGACCGGCATCACCGTCGCGCAATTCGATCGCTTCGCGTGAACCGGTCGACGCGCCGGACGGAACGGCTGCCCGACCCATCACGCCGTTGCTCAAGGTCACGTCCGCCTCGACCGTGGGGTTGCCACGGGAGTCCATGATTTCGCGTGCTTGGATTCGGGCTATGGATGTCATCGATTCGGTTCCGGATCTGAGGAAAAGGAAAAGGAGATACGGCTGCAATACGCAGGTTGTATACCGGGTTTGCAGTCACGGGATATGACGGCAAGGTCACCCTTCAAGACGTCAACAACTCGCTTTCCGCGAGCGGTCGAGATTTGACGACTTGGTCGATCGCCTGCAGTTGCGTCATCAGTTCGCGCATGGCCGCGAGCGGCCAGGCGTTGGGGCCATCGCATTTCGCCTTCGCGGGGTCCGGATGCGTCTCCATGAACACACCCGAGACGCCAGCTGCCACGGCTGCACGCGCGAGCACCGGCACGAACTCACGCTCGCCACCGCTCGACCCGCCGAGACCGCCCGGCAACTGCACCGAGTGCGTCGCGTCGAACACCACCGGACAGTCGGTTGCACGCATGATCGCCAGCGAGCGCATATCGGAGACGAGGTTGTTGTAGCCAAAACTCGCACCGCGCTCGCACACCATGATCTGCGCGTTGCCGGCATCACGCGCCTTGCTCACGACATTCACCATGTCGGACGGCGCGAGGAACTGGCCTTTCTTGATGTTGACCGGTTTGCCCGCCGCGGCCACACGTCGAATGAAATTGGTCTGCCGACAAAGAAATGCCGGTGTCTGCAGCACATCGACGACGTCAGCGACCTCGTCCATGGGCGTGTCTTCGTGCACGTCGGTGAGCACCGGCAGACCGGTTTCACTGCGCACCTTGTCGAGTATGCGCAACCCCTCTGCCACCCCGGGCCCGCGAAAGGAGTCGCTCGACGAGCGATTCGCCTTGTCGAAGCTCGACTTGTAAATAAGGTTGATCCCGAGGTCGGCGGCCATGCTCTGCAAGGCGTTGGCGGTAGACAGCGCCAGCGACTCGGATTCGATCACACACGGGCCCGCGATCAGAAACAGCGGCTGATCGAGCCCGACGTTGAAACCGCACAACGGAAATTCACTCACCCGCGGTTGTTCTCCTGTGCATAGGCCAGCGCTGCGCTGACATAGCCCGTGAACAACGGATGGCCGTCGCGCGGGTTGGAGGTGTATTCAGGGTGGAACTGACAGGCGACAAACCAGGGGTGGTCGCTCAATTCGATCATTTCGACAAGCGGTTCCTCGTCGTCACTTACCGAAGCGATGCACAGACCCGCATCCTTGATGGTGTCGAGGTGATCGTTGTTCACCTCGTAGCGGTGACGGTGGCGCTCGATGATGTGCGCCGCGCCATAGATTTCGCGTGACCGCGAGCCCTCCTGCATTTTACAGGTCTGCCCCCCGAGGCGCATAGTGCCGCCGAGGTCCGACGATTCATCGCGGGTTTCGAGCGTACCCTGTTTGGATTGCCACTCCGTGATCAGCGCCACGACCGGGTGCGCCGTATCAACGTCGAACTCGGTGCTGTTCGCACCGGTCAGACCGGCACAGTTGCGGGCAAAGTCGATCACTGCCACCTGCATCCCGAGGCAAATACCGAGATAGGGAATGTTGTTCTCGCGCGCGTACTGGGCTGCGCGAATCTTGCCTTCAACGCCGCGGGTGCCGAAGCCACCCGGCACCAGGATCGCATCGAGACCGTCCAGCACGCTGAGGTCTCCGCGTTCGATGGCTTCCGAATCGATGTAGGTGATGTCGACCTTGCAGCGCGTGTGAATACCGGCATGGCTCAGCGCTTCGATCAGCGACTTGTAGCTCTCGGTCAGCTCCATGTACTTGCCGACCATGCCGATGACGACGCGGAATTCCGGGTTGCGCTGGGCAGCGACAACCTCGTGCCACCGCGTGAGATCGGCGTCCGGGGTGTCGAGGCGAAACTGGTTGACTACCAGCTCGTCGAGTCCCTCACGGGCCATCTCGGCCGGCATGTCGTATATGCAGTCGACGTCACGCGCCTCGATCACGGCGCGTTCAACCACATTAGTAAACAACGCGATCTTGCGTTTGTCATCTGCTTGAATAGGACGATCGCAGCGACACAACAGGACGTCCGGCTGAATCCCGATCGAGCGCATCTCCTTGACCGAGTGTTGCGTCGGCTTGGTCTTCATCTCACCGGCCGTCGCAATGTACGGCAGCAAGGTCAGGTGCATGAACAACGCGTGCTCTGGCCCGAGTTCGGCGCGCATCTGGCGTATGGCCTCGAGGAACGGAAGCGATTCGATGTCGCCGACCGTGCCACCGATTTCGACCAGGCAGACATCGGCGTCGCCGTCTCCGGCCCGGATCAGACGCTTGATCTCGTCAGTGATGTGCGGGATGACCTGC
>CALDHJ010000507.1 GCA_937941555.1 uncultured Granulosicoccaceae bacterium
TGCAGCACCTTGGCAGCGACGTGATCAACGCACGCCTGCCGGGCATTGCCGAAAGCGCCAAGATCTTCTCGGGTGTGGACGTGTCAAAAGAGCCCATCCCGGTTCTGCCGACGGTTCACTACAACATGGGCGGCATCCCGACCAACTACCACGGCGAAGTCGTGACCCTCAAAGACGGCAACGCCGACACCGTTGTGCCCGGCCTGATGGCCATTGGGGAAGCGGCCTGTGTGTCGGTGCACGGTGCCAACCGACTCGGTTCGAACTCGCTGCTCGATCTGGTGGTGTTCGGCCGGGCTGCGGCGCTTCGCGCTGCCGAGACCGTAGCCGCAGGCGCAACCCATAAGCCGCTGACGCAGGATCAGGCGACCGACGTCAGCCTCGGGCGCCTCGACAAGTTGCGCAACGCCAAAGGCGACACCCGCACCGCAGATCTGCGGTTGAACATGCAGCGCTCGATGCAGCAGCACGCCGCTGTGTTCAGAACCGGCGATTCGCTGTCCGAGGGTGTGACAAAAGTGGGCGCGGCCTTCGATGCCTTTTCAGATATTGACGTGACCGACCGATCACTGGTGTGGAACACGGATCTCGTTGAAACCCTCGAGCTCGAGAATCTGCTCGCCCAGGCCGTCACCATCGTCGGTGGCGCCGAGCGGCGTCCGGAGAGTCGCGGTGCCCATGCGCGCGAGGATACGCCGGATCGGGACGATGAGAATTGGATGAAGCACACGCTTGCGTGGGTGGACGACAAGGGGACGGTCAGCTACGACGACCGCCCGGTGCACATGCACACCTTGAGCGACGATGTCGACGTCTTCCCCCCGAAAAAGCGTGTCTACTGAGGATTGTAAAAGATGGCCGAATTTACCCTGCCAGCCAACTCCGTCGTCAAGGGAGGCAAGACCTTCGACGCGCCCGAGGGGGCGACACGTGTTCGAGTCTTCAAGGTCTATCGCTATGACCCCGCGACCGGGGAGAACCCGAGCGTCGACACCTACCACGTCGATCTCGACACCTGTGGTCCGATGGTTCTCGATGCGCTGATCAAGATCAAGAACGACATTGACCCGACCCTGTCATTCCGGCGCTCCTGCCGCGAGGGCATCTGTGGCTCCTGCGCGATGAACATCGGCGGCGCCAACACGCTCGCGTGCACGGCGGGCATCGACGAGTTCGAGGGCGACATCGCGGTCTTCCCGCTGCCGCACCAGCCGGTGGTACGCGACCTCGTATCAGATCTCACCAACTTCTACGCGCAGTACGCGTCGGTCGAGCCCTGGCTCAAGACCGACACGCCTGCGCCGAGCGGACGTGAGCGTCTGCAAAGCCCGGAAGACCGCGAAAAACTCGACGGCCTCTACGAGTGCATTCTGTGTGCGTGCTGCTCGACCAGCTGCCCGAGCTACTGGTGGAACTCCGACCGTTACCTCGGCCCGGCAGCACTGCTCAACGCCTACCGCTGGATCGTGGACTCGCGCGACGAACACACCGGCGAGCGTCTGGACGCACTCGAAGACCCGTTCAAACTCTACCGCTGCCACACCATCATGAACTGCACCAGTGCTTGCCCAAAGGGCTTGAACCCGGCGCAGGCAATTGGCGAGATCAAGAAGACCATGGTGATGCGTCAGTTCTGATTTCGTTCAGGTGTTGATTGAAAAACGGCCCCTTGGGGCCGTTTTTTTTTTGAAACCGGATCAGCGGCGTTTTTTGCGTTGCCGTGGTGGACGCGCCCCGGCACCGCGTGGGGCGGGTCGCCCGCGGTTTGAGCTGCCAGTGGATTTCCCGGACCCTGACCCAGATGCGGAACCGGTGCGGCTGCCGGAGCTCGGACCGGGCTTGCGCTTTTTCTGGGCGCCTGGTGCTTTGCGCTTGCCGGGTGCCTCAGACGATGAATGTGCTACCGCCTTCTCTAAGCTTGCCATTTCGTGCTCGTCCAGGTCTCGCCACTCGCCCGGTGGCAGGCCCTTCAAGCCGATGTTCATGATCTCGACCCGTTCGAGTTTGTGCACCTCGTGGCCGAAGTGTTCGACCATGCGCCGGATCTGGCGGTTTAGGCCCTGCACCAGCGTGATGCTGAACTCGCGTGCCGAGACCCGCTCGACCTTGCAGCGCTTGGTGACGGTGCCGAGGATGGGCACGCCGCTCGCCATGCCGGTGATGAAATCATCCGAGAAGGGGCGCGTGACCGTCACGCGGTAACGCTTTTCGTGGTTGTTGCCGGCGCGCAGGATCTTGTTGACGAGATCGCCGTTGTTGGTCAGAAAAATCAGACCCTGGGAATCCTTGTCCAAGCGCCCGATGGGAAAGATGCGGGTGCTGTGGTTGACGAAATCGACAATGTTGTCTTTCTCCGAGCGCTCGGTCGTGCTGACAATGCCGACCGGCTTGTTCAGCGCAATGAACACCAGGTCCTCTTCGTCCCAGGGTTCGATGTCCTGGCCGTTGACCTTGACCTTGTCACCTGGAAAGACCTGATCGCCAATGCTTGCACGCTTGCCATTGATGCGCACGTTGCCCTGCTCGATGAATCGATCGGCGTCACGGCGGGAACTGATGCCGCTGTCGCTGATGAATTTGTTGAGGCGAATGGATTTGCGCAGTGTCATCGGTATCGATTGGGTTGCATTGCAGAGTAGCTTCGATCAATAGGGCATGGGGTGCGCGCGGTGGGCGGCGTCTATATCAGCCAGCACGGCATCGCTCAGCGTGGTGTCTGCAGCGTCGAGTATGTTGGCGAGTTGCTCGACGGTGGTTGCACCGAAAATGGTCGAGCCCATGAACGGCCTCTGTTGGCAGAAACCCAGCGCAAGGCCAATCATTGAGACGCCGTGTCGGGTTGCGATGTCGCGGTAAGCGTCGACGGCGCCCCAGACGCGGTCGGTGAGGC
>CALDHJ010000508.1 GCA_937941555.1 uncultured Granulosicoccaceae bacterium
TCGGGGGCTTCCGGCAAGGCCTTGATGGCCGCCACGACAGAGGAGAATTCCTGCTGGTCGTAGGCAAAATCCGATTGCCCGACCACGCTGCCACCGGCCTCTTCGAACTTCTCCTTGAAATAGAGCGGCAGGAATTCGGTGTAGGGATCGAAGTCGGAGGTGACGATGTACGCGGTCTTGGCACCGAGGTCTTCGGTGGCGTATTTCGCGTACACACCGCCCATGTGGGCATCCGACATCATCACTAGGTAGCTGCCCTCACCCAGACGCGCGGGAATGGTCGGTTGAGATGCAATGGTGTGCACGGTGAGCACGCCTTTGCGCAGCGACTGCGAGCCCGCCGAAATGGCATAGGGCGCCAGTGCCGAGGTCACGAACAGGTTGACGTCTTCCGCCGCCAGCACTTCGGCTGTGGAGACGGTGGACTTCTGTACGTCGGAGGCATCATCGCGCTCGACCACACGGATCGGATACTTGCCACCCAGACCGCCACGCGCGTTGGCTTCTTTGGTGTACATGTGGATGCCTTGCATGAACGGCGCATCGTAAGCTGCCATGAAGCCGGTCTTGGCATTGACCGCACCAATCACGAACTCGTCGGCCGCTTGTGCTGTCACACCCGCCGCCGTCAGCGCCAACGCCAGGCCAGCTTTTTTCAGAAAGGTTTTCATTGTCTCATTCACTCCTTTTGTCATCCTCTGGGTCCTGATCACGCGCCACCTGCACCCTCAGGCGAGGGCGGCGCCCTCTTCTCCGATATAGGCTTCGATCACTTTCGGGTCGTGCCGCACGCTCGCGGTGTCACCCTGTGCAATCTGCTCACCCTTGTTCAACACCACGAGCCCGTCGCACAGCGACATCACCATGGGCATGTCGTGCTCGACCAGAATCACGCCGCAGCCGAGCCGAGACACCACGTCGCGCAACACCTGCTTGAGACGTTCGGTCTCCTGGGGATTCATGCCGGCTGCCGGTTCGTCGAGCAGCAGGAACTGCGGTTCCAGCGCGAGCGCACGCGCAATTTCGAGACGGCGCTGGTCGCCGTACGCAAGCGAGCCTGCAAGCTCGAGCGATTTGTCGCCGAGGTCGAGCTCGGCGAGCCAGGCGATGGCCCGGGCTTCCACCTCGCGACGGCTGAGTGCCGGGTGTGCAATACCGACCGCGACCTGCACATTCTCGGCGGCGGTAAGGCTCTCGAACACGCGAATGTTCTGGAAGGTGCGCGCCAGGCCCTCGCGCGCAAGCCGTTCGGCGCTCCAGAGCGTTGCGTCCTCGCCACACAAGCGAAGCGCGCCACCCGAGGCGAACAACGACCCGGTCATGACATTGATAAAGGTCGACTTGCCCGCCCCGTTGGGGCCGATCAGGCCAAGTATTTCGCCGCGGCCGACGCGCAGGTCGACGCCGTCCAGCGCGGTGAAGGCGCCGTATTGTTTGCGCAAACCACTCGCACTCAACTCGACCCCGTCTGCAACGTCATAGGCGACAGACTGACTCTCTGCCGGGGACACCTGCAACCACCCGGAGAAGAGCCGCCGTATCGGCGTCAGGGTTGCCAGTTCGCGGTAGCCAGCCACCCCGTCAGGGCGCCAGTAGAGCACGACCAGAATCATGACCGAGAAACACAACGCCGTAAGGCCGAACACTCGCGGCATCTCGAACAGACCGAATATCTCCTGCCCGGCCAACGGGCCGAGGGCTTCCTCGGTCTTGCGAAAAATCTCCTCCGCCCCGCTGATCAACACCGCGCCGACCACGCAGCCGGTCAGAGAGCGGTAGCCGCCGACAATGATCAACACGATCAGCGCGAAGGTCTTGTCGAGATAGAAAGTGTTGGGCGAGGCCACCCCGATGGTGTGCACGAATAGCGCACCGGCGAGTCCCATCCCCACGCTGCTCGCTACCCACATCCGAAATACCACCGGATCAGGTGCGATGCCGACCGAGCGCGCGGCCGCTTCATCATCGCGCAACGCCTCGGCCTCGCGGCCGGTGCGACTGGACTTCACGGCAAAGCAGAACAACAAGGTCGCCGCCAGTGCCGAGACGACAACCGGCCAGCCGGCAAGGTCGAGCGGAATGCCGTAGAGCGACTGTTTGCCGTTGGTCAGCGGCTTGAGCCCGATGAACAGCAAATAGGCAATGATCAGAAAACCGAGGCTCGCGATGACCGCGGCGGTGTCGCGCAGCCGCTTGATCACCAGCCCGGTCAGCGCACCGACTGCGGCCACCACGGCCAGCGCCGGCACCAGCGCAGCCCAGAGCGACCACTCCGCACTCAGAATGAATTCCGGCATGTCCGGCAACAAAATCGGTTTGAGGGCGCTCGGTAGCGTGAACCACGCCGAGACATAGCCGCCAATGCCGAAAAACGCGATGTGCGCGAGCGAGAGGATACCGGTCCCGCCGCAAAAGAGACCCAGCGACAAGCCGGCGATGATGTTGACAATACCGAGCTGCAAAAGCCGATCACTGATCAACCCGGTGGTACGCATCAGCAGCACGAGCGCCAGGCACAGCGCAAACAGCAAGACGGCCGACAGCAGCGACTCGCGTGTGCGCAGATCGAATACGGACGCACAACTGGCGCTCAATCCGCCGCTCACCAGTGGATCCCCCGCGCGTCGTGCACCACCGCGTCCGCCTCGATCTCGATCATCATGCCGGGTGTGGTGAGGCCTACTTCAACACCCGAGGTGACCGGGTCGATGCCGCGAAAGACCTCGCCGTGAGCGCGACCGAAATCGGCGGCGCCGGCGATGTCACGCAGGAAGGCGCGTGTCCGCACCACGTGGGCGAGCGACGCACCGGTCTCCTCGAGCGCCTCTTCGATGCGGGCGAGAATGAAACGGGTCTGCGCGTAGGTGTCACCCGGCGCATGCAGAATCCCAGTCGGCTCGATGGCGGTGGTGCCCGAGACATAGACAAAGGGCCCGACGCGGCGCGCGCGGCTGTAGGCCGCCACTTTCTCGAAGCGCCCGCCGGTCGACACCGTCTCGAGCACGAGATCGCTCATGCGTCCGCCAGCCGGGTGCGGATGGCGTCAGCCGCGGCGCGCAGGTTGTCGCGCTCTGCGTCGGCAAGTGGCCACTCATCGACCGAGATCAGGCCGCCCTCGCCGAGATGACACGGTACGCCGAGGACGACGTCGTTCAATCCATACTCCCCGTCGAGCATCACCGACACCGGTACCGCGCCCGTTAACGCACCGCGCAAGTAGTCGATCACTTCCACTGTGGCGTGCGCCGGCGCGATGGTCGCGGAACCGGTCTTGCGCAAAGCAACGACCTCCGCGCCGCCTGCCACCGCGCGTTTCGCACACGCGGCCACTTCGCCAGCGTCGAGAAACACCGACACCGGCCTACCTTTGATGCGCGCAAGCGACCCGATCGGCGCCATTTCAGCGCCGTGGCTGCCGAGTGTGATGGCGTCGATATCAACCACATCCACGCCGGCGGCGTCCGCCAACGCACGGCGGAACCGGGCGCTGTCGAGCGTGCCGGCCATGCCTAGCACGCGTTCGCGCGGAAAGCCGGTGGCGCGCAACATTTCAAGCGTCATTTCATCGAGCGGATTGGTGACGACAATCACCACCGCATCCGGGGCGTGCAACCGGATGGCATCGGCACTGTTGCGGATAACCCGGCGATTGACATCGATCAGGTCGCGCCGGTCCATACCGGGGGTGCGTGGCCGGCCGGCCGTGACCACAACCACCTCGGCGCCCTCGACCGCGGCGAGATCCTGCCCGCCCACTACCGCGCCGCGGCTGCGGTTGATGCCGCTCGCGTGCATGAGGTCGAGCGCGACCGATTCGGCCAGACCCGGCACCACATCGATCAGTGCAATCTGATCGCAGGCATCGGCGTTGGACAGCAAATGTGCAATGTTGGCCCCGACGCCACCCGCGCCGATCAACGCGACCTTGGTCAGGCGCCGCGCCGTGGGCTTGCGTTGCGGTGCCACGCCCTGCCATCGCGGGCTGCGACGCCAGAGTACGCGTTGAGCGGCATTGGCCGCGCTGCTTCGCACCGGCGCGGGCCGCGCAACCGGTCCGTCGTGCAAGGCGAGTTGCAGCCGTGCTGCGGTTTCGCGTGCCTGCGGTGTGACCAGATCGCCCGCGAGCACCTCGAGCACGCGCCGGCCGCGCCGGTGCGCCTCGAGAATGTCTGTCTCGCTGAGCACGCGGGCCATCAGCTCGCGCGTCCCTCGACGGCCTCGAGTGCGCGACCAGCCGCGTCGACCGCCGCCTTGACCGATTCCTCATCGCCGCTGATGAACAGGCGGCCGAATCGGCCGACCGCGCGCACTTCGACAATGTCGATCTCGGCGGCTTTTTCGGCTTCGTTGGCGGCAATCGAAATGTAAGCCGCCGGGGCACACTCGATAATGCCGAGTGTCTGCCCAGGCACCACCAGCGATCCCTTGCGCCACTTGTTCAGCAACTGCGCCTGATAGGGTTCAACGCTTGTGATAATTTGCGTGTTGGTGATGGCGGGTTTGAGCCGATCTGACATCGACGCCCCCAGTTCCGCCAACATCGCGTCCCGTGCGGCGGACACCTCTGCATTACTGGGCGACCGCAAGATGAAGAAGCCAAATTCCCGCTCCACC
>CALDHJ010000509.1 GCA_937941555.1 uncultured Granulosicoccaceae bacterium
CAATCACCAAACTCGGACTGGTGCGCGACTACACCCAGCTCTACCACCAGCTGCTCGCGCGTGGTGACCCGGTCAGTGCCTGGCGCTATCGCCGTCAGGCGGTCGATTTGCGCCGCAGCGCCTCGCGCCGCGCGCTCTACCGGCGACAACCCGACGTGCTGGTGGAACTCTATCGCTCCAACCGGAACCTCGATCGCGCCGCATCGGTGTTGCGCGATGCCGAAGGGACATTCGAGCGGCTGGGCATGGTCGATGAAATGTTGAAAAGCGCGGCGCTGCAACAAGATATTCGCTGACGCGGTCTTTTTTCAAGCCAAAAAAACCGCGCTCAGAGTCTGAGCGCGGCGGTGTTACAGAGGCGTCGGTGACGCGTCTGATCTTACTCCGGAAGCTGCGAGACCAGCGTCTTCCAGGAGCCGTCGACAATCTGCGAGATGATCACCGGGTCGGCACCCAGGTGGTCGCCCTCACCGAAGGTGATGGTCGTGCCGAGCAGTTTGTCTTCGTAGTCGAGCGTCTCCATGCCCGCGCGGAAGCTTGCCGGGGTCAAATCACGTCCGGCTGCCTCGAGCCCGCGCACGAGGATTTCGGTGTAGGAGCGACCCAGGAGCGCGCCGGTACCGGGTGCTTCACCGTAGGCAGCAGTGTAGCTTTCGATAAACTCCTGCACCTCAGGCACGTCCATTTGCGTTTCGAGGTCCTGCCAGCCAGCGGCCGCGTAGAAGTTGTTGGTGACGCCACCGGGCACCTTGGCAACGGCCGTGTGGAACGCGGCCGAGCTGCCGAGGAAGTTGACGTCCCAGCCCATTTTCTTGGCTGTTGCAACGGCCGTAATCACCTGGCGCAGGCCGAGGGCGAGTGCGATGGTGTCGCAGCCCGCACTCTTGAGCTTGCCGAGTGATCCGACAAAGTCGGCTTCGTCGGGCTTGTGCGTGGTTTCGCCCGCGAAAGTCAGGCCGAGGGTGTTGGCCTGGTCTTCAGCACCGGCCTTGATCTCCTTGCCGAAGTCGGTCGGCAGGTACATCGCGCAGATGCTTTTGGCCCCGGCCGTCTCGGCGAGGTAGTCGACGCCGACGCGGATCTGGTCGTAGTAGGAGGCGCCGCCGGTGTATTTGAAGTCGATGGAGCCTTCGAGCATCTGCCGGGCGGCAGACAACGGAATCACGTTGGCGACTTCACGCGCTTCCTGCAACTTGAAGGAGGCGATGTTCATTGGCGTGCCGAGTGACATCAGCATCGCGAACACCTTGTCGGAGTTGACCAGTTTGTTCAGGCCCTGCATGGCCTTGGGCAACTGGTAGGCGTGGTCTTCGACGATCAAACGAATCGTGCGGCCGTGGACTCCGCCGTTGGCATTGACTTCATCGAGGTACAGCTTCGCGGCGTTCATGGCCGGTGCGCCAAAGCCGGCGAAAATGCCTGACATGTCCTGGTTGGATCCGATCAGGATTTCGGTGTCGGATACGCCCTGAGCCTTCACACTGGTGGCGAGTGTCGACATGGCCAGAGCCATGGCGGCTGCGCCGGCGAGCATTGTTTTTTTCATGTTGTCCTCTCCCTCTGGTTGTATTGGTTCTGGTTGTACCGTCAACCGCGGTACATGTCATCTATCAGATTGCTGTACTTCTGTTCCACCACGGCGCGCTTGAGTTTCATGGTGGCGGTCAGCTCCTCGTCCTCGGCGGTCAGCAGCTGATCGATCAGTCTGAAGTACTTGATCTGCTCGACCCGTGCAAAGCGCTCGTTCACCGACTCTACCACTTCGGCGATGAGTTCGGTCACGGGTTCGGCTGCACACAACGAGGTGAAGTCGTTGAAGGGCACGCGGTTGTCTTGCGCGAATTTCTCGACGTTCTCCTGGTCGATCATGACAAGCGCCGTGACGTACTGGCGTCGATCGCCGATGACCACGGCGTCCGACACATAAGGCGAGAATTTCAACTGGTTCTCGATTTCCGCCGGCGAGATGTTCTTGCCGCCGGCAGTGATGATGATGTCCTTGGCGCGGCCGGTGATGTAGAGATATCCGTCGTCGTCGATGTGGCCGACGTCGCCCGAGTGCAGCCAACCGTCCACGAGGGTCTCGGCAGTTGCGTCGGGTCGGTTCCAGTAACCGTCAAAGAGGTTGGTACCGCTATAGAGAATCTCACCCGATTCACTCGTTTTCACCGCGCCGCAGTCGAGTGCCCGGCCGACGCTGCCCACGCGGTTGTCGCTCGGCGTATTGACCGAGACCACGCCGGTGGTTTCGGTCATGCCGTAGCCCTCGTAGATCGGCACGCCGATCGCCTGGAACCAGATCAACAGCTGCGGCGAGATGGGCGCCGCACCGGTGGTGGCGTGGCGCACGCGGTTGAGCCCGAGCATGCGCCGCAGATTGCCGAACACCGCGACGTTCCAGAACGCGAACCGCGCTTGCAAGAGCGCGGGGACCGCCTCGCCGGCAAGCAGGTGCTCTGCACGTGCCTGTCCGGTCTTGAGCGCAAGTCGGTAGGCCAGTTGCCCGAGCGCGGTCGACTGTTTGACCATGTACTCCACGCGTGAGTACATTTTTTCCCACAAGCGGGGCACCGCGACGAACACTTGCGGACTGACTTCCTGCATGTTCTCGAAAACGGTGTCGACGTTCTCGGCGAAGTTGACGGTGAAGCCGACGACCACTTGCCCCACCATCGACGACATGCGTTCGAGCACGTGGCACAGCGGCAGGAAGCACAGCAACTCATCGGAATCAAAGGTCGGCAACTTTCGCGCGGTGCCGCACGCCGTGGCAAACATCGCGCCCTGCTTGATCGTGGCACCCTTGGGTTTTCCAGTGGTGCCGGAGGTGTAGATCAGTAGCGCACTGTCTTCGGGTTGTCCGGCGTCGATGCCCTGCGTGACCGCATCGGGGTGTGCGTTGAGGTGGGCGTCACCGAGCGCGAGAAAATCATCGAGAAACAGCACGTCCGGGTCGCTGAAATCGTGCAAACCGTAATTGTCGAAGACGACCACTTTTTTCAGACCGGGCGTCGCCTCGCGCGCGCTGAGGTATTTGTCTAGTTGTTCGTCGTTTTCGACAAACAACACCAGGCTGCGCGAGTCCTCAACCAGATAAGCGAGCTGTTCACTGCTGTCGGTGGTGTAGACCCCGGCCACCTTCGCACCAATGGATTGCCCGCCCATGTCGGCGAAGAACCACTCCGGGTTGTCTTCGCTCAGAATGGCAATGGCGTCGCCACGCTCGACCCCGAGCGCGAGCAGCGCTGCGCCGAAGCGCGCCGCCTGCTCTGCGTAGCCTCGCCAGCTCCAGGACTTCCAGATGCCGTGGTGCTTGTAGCGCAGGGCGACACGCTCGCCGTAGTGGTTGGCGCGCAGCCGAAACAATTTCGGCAGCGTGTCCTGTCCGTCGACGAGGATTGGCCACTGGGTCAGATCACGGTTGGCTGTGATGCCGTGGTGGCTGTGTTGTTCGGGCTGCGTCATCGATTCACTCACCGCCATGTCTTGCG
>CALDHJ010000510.1 GCA_937941555.1 uncultured Granulosicoccaceae bacterium
CTGGTACACACCATTCCCTACGGCGAAATCCCCAAGCTCACCAACTACAGCCGCGACTGGGTGATCATGAAGCTGCGCTTCCGTGTGCCGTTTGAAACCGACATCAACAAGGTCAAGAAGATCTTCAAACGGATCGGCCAGGAGATGCTCGAGCACCCCGAGATCGGGGGTGATTTCCTGCAGCCTTTCAAGTCGCAGGGTGTGGCCGAGATGGACGACGACGCGATCGTGGTGCGCGGCAAATTCATGGCCAAACCCGGCCGACAGTTCATGATCCGCAAGGAAGTCTATGTCCGCGTGCAACAGGCTTTTGACGAGGCCGGCATCCCCTTCGCGCGCAAGCAGGTCATGGTGCACATCCCGGGGCTCGACGGAAAACCGGAATCGTTGAACCGGGACGACGCGCACCGCGTAGCCGCCGCTGCGGCGGACGCGACAACTCGGCCTACACTCGGTGAGGACAATTCGCCCAAGAGTTGATCGGTGTTTCGATTCATCAAAATCCTGCTGCTGTCGTCTGTCAGTCTGGTCGCCTGCCTGGCGCTGGCCATCACGGCCTACGTGAATCTGGCACCGATCTTCGGCGGAGACGCCGAGGGGTCAGGCAACGCGAAGATTGCAGCGTCACCGCACTACGACCGCGGGCGATTCGCCAACCTCTTGCCGACCGAGGTCATGACAGAAGGCGATGTCGATCCGGATCGGTCGACAGTGGACTTCTTCTTTCCACCTGACGGCAAACGGCCAACCGGGCCGATTCCGTCACGCGTGTTCTCCGGGCGTGCACTGACCAACGGCAACGCCGTGTGGCTCGGGCATTCCACCTTTCTCTTCCGCACCGCCGGCCGCGCGGTGTTGGTAGATCCGGTGTTTTTCGAGGCGTCTCCCATTCCGTTTTCGGTCAAGGCCTACGACCTTCAACACACCGTGGTGATCGACGATTTGCCACCGCTTGATGCGGTACTGATCTCGCACGACCACTATGATCACCTCGACTACCGAGCGATTGTCGCGCTCGATCGCAAGGTTGGGCAGTTTCTGGTGCCACTGGGGGTTGGTGCCCATCTTGCGCGCTGGGGCATCGATGCGCGGAAAGTCATCGAGTTCGACTGGTACGAACACCACGACATGGGTGAGACGCGGTTCACCTTCACGCCGTCACGCCACTTCAGCGGCCGCGGTCTCACCAACCGCAACACCACCCTGTGGGGCGGCTGGGCTGTGCGATCGCCCGATCACAATCTCTACTACAGCGGCGATAGCGGCTACTTCGACGAGTTCGCCGAAATAGGTCGCCGTCTCGGTCCGTTCGATATGGCTTTCATGGAAAACGGTGCTTACGACCCGACCTGGGCCGAAATTCACATGACGCCGGAGAACTCGGTGCGAGCCAGTGTCGAACTCGGGGCGGCCGCGTTCTTTCCGGTGCACTGGGGACGCTTCGATCTCGCCTACCACCCATGGGACGAGCCGATCAGGCGCGCGGCCCGCGCCGCCGAATCAGAGGGTGTGAAGATCGCGACGCCGTTGATCGGCGAGGTCTTCGCACTTGATGATCCACCGCAGCGCAGCTGGTGGGAAGACATGCCCTGACACCCGGATGCGGGTCAGTGCTCGCGCCAATTGCGCGAGAAGTGCGCGCTGAGGAATGCCATCTGGTCACCGCGAATGCGCTTGCTGTTGACCAAAGCCAGGTACTCGGCGCGATTGGGCCGGTAGGGCACTGCGAGGATCGGCATGTTGCAGGCTTCGGGGGTGCGATTGCCCTTTCGCTGGTTGCAACGCCGGCAAGCGGTGATCACATTGGTCCAGCCGTGCGCACCGCCACGAGACAGCGGCACGATGTGGTCTTGCGTCAACTGCGAGACGGAGAAATGCTGTCCGCAGTACATGCAGTGGTGTTGGTCTCGGCTGAACAGAGCCTTCTTTGACAAGCGTGGCACATGGTCCATACGGGTGTGCATGTGACCCTTGCAGGCGATGATGCCGTGCAGATCGAGCCGGGATCGCTCGCCGTCCCGGCGACTGAAACCGCCCCGCACCGCCAGAACCGGATCGCCGAGGGTCCAGCCGATCAGATCGCGCGCGTAGAGGCAGGCGGCCTCCTGCCAGGTCAACCAGTCGATTGGCGCGCCCGCCATGTTGAGGCGCAACACTTTCAAACTGGTTAAGCTGTCCATCACACAAGACTCCGCATCGCGTTCTGACGCTGTGATGAATAGCATTGACCTGCCCCTTTTTGCAACTGAATATCGCTATCGGTGGCTGCTGTGAGCGCCAATGAGGTGCTGACGCAATCCACCGAAGGGTGGCACTACACCCTGCGGCGCTCGCGCCGTGCGCGGCGCTTGCGGGTGCAGTACAGCCCGGAAAACGGCCTGATCGTCGTGCTGCCACAGTGGGCTTCACGGGCCGATGGAGAAGCTTTTCTCTGTGCCCAACGCGATTGGATATTGGCGTGTCACCGTTCAGACCCGAACGGCCTCGATCGACCGCGCCCTGAACACGCGTTGCCCGTGGAGGTCGTCTTGCGGGCAACCGGTGAGTGCCTTGATGTCGAGAGCGTGGGGGATCTTGCTACGCTGCACGAGACCTTGCGCTGTCATGCGGCCGGGGTGTTGCCCAAGTGGGTTGGCCACCACAGCGCCGGCACGGGGCTCGGGTACGAGCGCGTGCGCGTGCGCAATCAACGCAGCCGATGGGGCAGTTACTCGAGCAAGGGCACGGTGAGTCTCAACTGGCGGCTATTGCTCTTGACGCCGGATATGGTCGACTACGTGATTCTGCATGAGCTCGCGCACTCTCGGCACATGAACCACTCCGGTGCGTTCTGGCAATTGCTCGAGTCCATCTGTCCCGGCGCGCGGGCGCGTGATGGGGCATTTGACCGCCTCGCCTATGCCTTGTTGCCCGCCTGGTCTCGACTCTGATTGGCACAGCAACAGGGTAGCGGCGCAGCGTTGAACCGGGCTCAGTCGAGCAGCATGTCCACCGACAAGGTGTCGAGACTGTGGCGCAGGGTGGCGAAGGTGAGCAGCCCGGTCATGCAGGCGGCGAGGGCCGCGGCAAAGGCTGGCTGAATCAAGCTGCCCTGAACCGCCGGCAGCGCCACGATGGTGTACAACAACACGCCACCGGCTGTGGCAAAAAAGGCCTGCGCCTGCAATTGCATCAGCCACAGGATGGCCGTGCAGCCGAGGAACTGCGCGAGCATCGCGCTGCTGATGATGGCCAGTTGCAAAGGCACGATTGCAGCGGGGTCGAGTTCGAGCATGGCGAGGAGGTCCGGCCCGATCAGAAAGCCTGCGATCGCCGTGACACCCAGGATCTTGGCCAGGGTGTTGAGCCCGAGTACGCTCTCGGTGGTGAAGGTCGAGAGCTGTTGCTCGATGTGTTCGAGCGACTCACCTTCGTACACGGCGCGCATCAGCTCTGCGCGGTAATGACACAGTGAAGGCTCGAGCCACTTCACGAGGTACCAGAGCGCCGGTGCCACGCACAGTGTCGCGATGAGCGCAGGGGCTGCTGCGTGCAGCATCGAGGCTGCTGGTTGGTCAGCGTGGCTGAGCAGCACGCGGTCACCAAGGATCATCACGGTGAACAGTGTCGAAGCCCAGGTGGTGTAGTCGAGTCGACTCGAAGACGGCGTGCCGGGCTGACTGCGCGCGTTGTCATCCAGGCGAAAAGACAAGCCCAGTACAATGCCGTATACCGTCGCCACAAGGCCGAGGTAGAACAGCAGGTCGATCGAGTGGGGCGGGTCGATTTGCACGCTGCGCTGGAGTACCAGCCAGACCGCAAGCAGCATGATGGCGCCAAGCGCAACGGGCAGTGCGGCGTGGCGGGCTTGTCGGCGCAACAACAACGCCACAACTGGCGGCCAGACATTGGCAAGCAGGGTCGCACTCATGGCTGCCGGCTGTGACACTGATAGATCGAAGACACGCGCGAGCGTTGGCCACAACAGAAGCAGGCACAACATCGCAAGCGCGGTTGCGCTGAGGTTCGCGATCACGAGGGGTCTCACGAGTGGCGCTTGCGGGTCGCTGGCAATGCGAGCGATGGCGGCCGTGGGTATGGCACAGGCGAGCAGGGACACGGTGACCAGGGCAATGAACAACCCCGTGACGTGTTCGAGGTGGTCGCTGCGCCCGAGCGTCAGCATGGTCAGCACACCGGCCGATCCAAGCATGGCAATGGGTGGTAGCCACTGCGTGCTGGCGCGATTGTGGGACTGGCGGGCGGCTGCCGCACGGTGCTGCCGGCGCTCGGTCCTTAGTAGGCGGTGCAGTTCGAATCCGATGCCGGACATCAGGCGCTCCTCTGAGAGAAGTGGCTGTAGAGCGACTGGTAGGCATCAAGCATGTTGCTCTTGTCGTAGAGCGCGCTCACCCGCTCGATTCCGGCGTCCCGCGCACTCTGCCAGGCATGTTCGTTGTTGAGGAGCGCGAGCACCGCGTTACAGGAACGCTGTGGATCGGCGATCGGCACGACCGCGCCGGCCTTGCCGCGCGCAATGTCCTCGGCATCACGCCCGACGACCAGTTCGGTGCAGGCGCCGACGTCGGTTGCTACCACGGGCACACCTGCGGCGAAGGCCTCGAGCACGACCAATGGCAAGGATTCCGACAGCGATGTCAACATCAAGACACCGATGCGGGGATAGATGTGTTCGATGTCCTGAAAGCCGAGGAAGCGCACGTGGTTAAGCTGGCCGAGACTGCGCACCAGTGCCAGGCACTCGTCGGCGTACTGCGGGTCCTGATCAACCGGGCCTACAACCCAACCGACGATCTCGGGATCGCTTTGGCGCATCAATGCGATGGAGCGAATAAAGGTCTTGATGTCCTTGATCGGAACAACGCGACCGATGAAGGCGACCACGCGAGGAACTGTCTCGGGTCGCTCGTCACGAAGGCGTTCGAATCGGCTGACATCGATGCCGTTGGCGACAACACGGCTTCGCTCTTGCGGTGCGCCGGCGGTAAGTTGCCAGGCCCTGTTGCTGGTGTGCAGGGCCGTGATGCTGTCTGCGTGGCGGTAACTGATCGTGCCTAGTGCTTCGAAATACTTGATCCAGACCCGCCGCCCGTCGTTGTCGTCGAGGCTTGCGGAGTGGTGTCCGGATTCATTCGAGCGCGCTGCCGAGCGCGCGAGATCGATCGTGCGTTCGCGGGTGTAGATGCCGTGTTCGCTGAGCAGGACGGCGTCGTTGCGCCGCTGCTTGAGCAAGGTCGCGAGCGCACCGGCGAAGCCGGTAGACAGCGCGTGAACGATGCCAGCCTGTGGCAGTCGGTCGATGATCGCGTTCAGCGCGAGCAGCGGCGCGTACATGGCGCGGATCTGCCAGAAGATGTCAATGAAAGACCGGTTGTCGGTGTAGTCACCCTGGTAGCAGGGCCGAAGCGCTTCCCAGGCGTCGCGGCTGTGCAGGAAGTCTTCGCGCGTGATCGAACCGGCCACGATCAATTCGAACAGTTCAGTTGCATCCGGTGCGGGCAGGTCATTGGTTGCAGCATCAACCAGTGCACGGTATTGATGTGATATCTGTGTCAGCGCTTCGGGATTGCGTGCTTCACGGCGCTTCGACCAGTGTCGATGGCTTTTCCACGTGTCGGCGATGTAGTGGTGCTCGAGGTGAACCACATTGGACGGCAGCGCGTAGTGCGGAGCATCGTTCTGGGACTCGTCGCCGCCGATGAAAACAATGCCGAATCGGGTGTCCGACAGTGACGAAATGGTCGCGTGCACCCACTCCGACACCCCTCCGGGGATCATCGGGTAGGTGCCCTCAATCAGCATCAGTACGTCGACGCTGGCTGCCTGTGGTTTGCGGCGAATCAGGCCCATTGTGCCACCAGGGCCTTGAACGGTTCGCGCATGCGACGCTTGTAGTCGATCTCGGCGAGCAGGGGTTGTATGTCCGAATAGCGGCCCGAGAGGAACGCACATTCTGCAAGATAGGGCATCAGTTCGTCTTTCGAGATGCCACCGCTGCGTGCGGTCAGAAAGGCACTGCGCGCCTGCTCGAGATTTCCGAGCTTGAGCTGAATACGGCCGATCTGGAAATGCAGCTCTGCTGAGTCGGGGTTGTGCTCGATGGCACGCAGCAAGTGCGCACGCGCGCGGTCGAGCAGGGAGAGGTCGCCTTGGGTGTTGTTGTAACCGAGGTACACCAGCTCCCAGAATCGCGATGCCATCGCCGCGAGCATGTTCGGGTCGTGCAGGATATCGGGACTGTCATCCATTTCGCCGAGCAGGCCCTTGATCTGTTGGTTAAGCGATTCCTGTTTGCTGTCGAGCTGCGAGAAGGCGAGCAGGCGAACGTCCTCACTCGGATCGCTCAAGGCGCGCCGCAACAGGGGCAGCGACATGCGGGGTTCGAGTTGACGTGTTGCAAGCACGGCACGAAGGCGTTTTTCCGGGTTGCGTGAGTGGCACAGGATGCCCATCAGGGCGGCTTCGCCGTAGCGCTCACCCGTCGTGCCGACGGCCCGCGTCGGGGGCTCGGGTAATTCGGTTACGCGCCAGGCGAGTTGGGGGGCGCGCGCGTTCTTGTTCAGCGTGGCGATCAGCGCCAATGCGGTGATCTCGCCGAACAGCGGCATGCACAGGACCAACACCGCGCCGTAGGCGAGAATGATGTCGCGGTTGCGGAGTTCGCTCGAGGGTGGCAGAAAGCTGTGACACGCAACGGTGATCAAGCCGGTCGCGGTGAGGTGCAGGCACGAGACCAGTGCGAAGTCGTGCCCGGACGCGATACCCGACATCAGCCACAGGGCGGACACGCACTCCAGGGCGGTGCCGAGCAATAGCGCGAAAACACTACCCACGGGGACTGCGCCAGCTGGTCCAGATGGCGTCGGCGTCGCTGTCCGGACCGATCGGCCGCTTGCTGATCGAGCCGCCGAGCGCTGCGAGGCTACGACCGTATCGCTGTTCGACTGCCTCCTCGAGCCGGTCCTGGAAGGTGTTGTATTCGCGCGCCTCGGTCAGAGGCATCAGCAGCATCAGCTCAGTGCTCGGCCCGCGCGGGTTGCTCGTGACCACGTCCAGGCCGCGCATCAGACTAACGATGTACTCTGCCAGTGAGTGCTGGTAGTCCGGGCTGCTCAGCTGAATGCGCACGAGCATGGCTGGCAAGTGAAAGCGCCGCGCGTCGTTGCAGACGTGCTTGAGCTCGCGCCGAAAACGTTGTTCGCTGTCGCCTTTGCCGGCGTGTTCGGCCTCGGAGATCAGGTGGCCGATGTGCGCGCTGAGCACGGCGAGCAACTGGATGTTGTCTGGTGTGAATGACAAAAAGGGAATACGCCGCACGGTCACCAGTGCGCGAACCGTGTTGGCGCTGTCGACCAGCGGCGCGGCGACGAGCACGTTGCCCAATTGCTGGGCCGGATCGAGCTCGGTGAGGTTCACGAGCTTGCGCGTGTTCAACGCGGCCTCCACCAGCGGGTTCTGTCCGTCGAGGGGCTTGGGGTCGCCCACGCTTGCCGCCGCACTGGCGTAGAGCCGGCCGGCGTCGTCAACCAGGTGCAGATCTGCCGCCTGCACCCAGGCGAAAGAGTCGAACAACGCGAGGATGTCCTCGGCGAAATCGGCGATGTCGTGTTTGGCGTACAGCGATCGCTGAAACGCGCGGCGCACGTCCTGCAAGGTTTCGCGCAAGCTCACGACCGACCCCGCCAGACGGTACTCGAGGCGGTCATGGGAGATGCGAAGCGCGTGGTAGTTTTGGGCGAAGTCGTTGAGTCGTTGGGTCTGGTACCCGATGCGGGCCTGTTCGGCTTCGAGTCGGTGGGCATAGGCGTCAGACCAGATGCCACCGATCAGCGCGATGAGGACGGTGCCGAGTGCAATCTCGCGACTGAAAACGGCATCCTGCATCCAGGTGCTGTCGGCTGCGAGCGCGTTCAGGCCGATCAGCGCCGCCGCTGCGATCAAGCCGCGGGCGCTGCCGTGACGGAGAGCGATGATGAGCGGGCCGAGCGCGCCCCACGGGAAACTTGCCTGGTTGAAAAACGGGTCGTTCGGTGTGATCAGCGCCCCGACCATCGGGACCACGAGGATCGCCAACACGATTTCGAGCCACTCGAAGGCATTGGCATCCCGGCGCGAGCGCGTGAGTTCAAGGCGTGTGCTCAGTTGTGTCATGGCGACGGGTCTGTCTGCAGCGCGGGTGGCCGGGGCGGTCCTGCTCAGGGTATCGGCCGATTTGGCCCAGGCCTGATGCATGAGCGCGAGACCCTGAAATGGCTGGCGGGTGGGGGTCGTATGGGCTACGTTCTGGAGGTGAACATTTTCCCGCTCAACGCCCGCCTGAACGCTGCCGTACGCACTGAGAGAGACGCTCCAGAGCCCGCCCACACCCTCTGCCCCGGACTGACGCAATGAAACAGCTTGCGTACCTCGCAGCCTACATCGGCCTGTGCGGCCTCTGGGTGAAGGGTGCGGGCCTGTTCGGTCTGGCGCTCGCGGTGGTGTGTGTGGCTGCAGGGGGCCTTCTGTTGTTGCTCGCAGCACTGGGACATGACCCGGTGCAGCAGGCTTGGCGTGGCACCGTCGAGCGGCTCAAGGAGGGATTGCGCGAGCCGCGCGACACCCTGACGCACATTCTGATGTTGGCCGAACACTCGCGCCGCAATGGGCTGCTGGGTCTGGGTGATGTGGAAACCAACTGGGCACCGTTGCAACGGGTGTGTTCGCTGGTCGCGAGCGCGGCTGACGAACAGCGAATCCGCAGCGAGGCTGCGGCAAGTATCGACGCCGCCCGGCAACGCAGCAATCTCGTGATCTTGCCGTGGCTTTTCCTCGGCCTGGCGGCGCTCTGCACCGGGGGGCTTGGCAGCGTGCTCATTGGCTTTTCGGGCGCGCTATCAGGCAGCGACGTCGTGCTCTCGCATGTGTTTGCCCCCTTGCTGGTGGCATTCGCGCTGCTTGCGCTCGTGGTGGTGCCGGTGTCCTGCCGGCTGATCATGGCGCGCGAACGCGAAATCAGCTGTATCCAATTGGCCTACGAGGGAGCGCTGAAAATCCTTAACAACAACAACGTCGACGCGGTTTTTCATGCGCTCGCCGCGCTGGTGCCCGGCGCACCGGCTACAGTTGTGGTCAGTGAAATTGGTGATCTGGATACCGGGCGTGGACCATGGCTGTGATTTTCAAGCGTGAAAAAGCAGGGC
>CALDHJ010000511.1 GCA_937941555.1 uncultured Granulosicoccaceae bacterium
GTCGGTGCAGACAGCCGAACCTTGAAGCAGGCAGCCGAAGCGCTCAAAACCGCCGTGGCCGAATACCCCTTCGTCTCGGCGGTCGAGGATAACCTCGCATGGGACAAGGTCGAGTGGGTACTCGAACTCACGGCACGAGGCGAGGCGCTCGGTTTCAGCACCGATTCAGTCGGGCGCGAACTCTTTCAGCGGCTCAATGGGGTTGTAGCGGCGCAGTTTCCGGTCGGGCCGCGAACTGGCGAAGTGCGGGTTCAGTTGACGGAAGCGGAAGCCAGCGGTGACGTAATCAACTCGACGCTCCTGCGTGCGCCATCGGGGGAGTACGTTGCGCTCGGGGACATCGTGCGGGTGCGCAACCAGTATGGCTTCGCCACGGTGTTGCGTGAAAATGGCTTGCGTGTGCTCACCGTCACGGGCGACGTCAGCGACGATGACGCCGACGCCGCAGCCGCCTTTACCGTGGCGCTGCGCGACACGATCCTGCCGACCATTGAATCGGATTACGGCGTGCGTTGGCGTCTCGGCGGGCTCGCCGAGCAGGAGAAGAATTTCCTCAACGACGCCCGCACCGGTCTGATGCTGTGCCTGCTCGGCATCTACCTCACCTTGTCGTGGATCTTCGCAAGTTGGTCCAGACCTCTCGTGGTGATGTCGGTCATTCCCTTCGGTCTGACCGGTGCGCTGTTCGGGCACTGGCACTGGGACGTGCCGCTGTCGATGTTCTCGGTGGTGGGGTTGATCGGCATGACCGGCATCATCATCAACGACTCGATCATCCTGGTCAGCACCATCGACGAGTACAGTCGCGACCGGGATTGGCGAAACGCGGTCATCGATGCGGTAGTAGATCGGTTGAGACCGGTGTTGTTGACCACCTTGACCACCGTGCTGGGGCTGACCCCGCTCCTGTTCGAATCCTCGCAGCAAGCGCAGTTTCTCAAGCCGACCGTGATTTCACTCTGCTACGGCCTGGGCTTCGGCATGGTGCTGGTGATCTGTCTGGTGCCGGCGCTCGTCTGGGTACAGCAGGATTTTCGCGTGCTCGGTCGCTCGCGGCGCCGCGCACTTGGCAGTTCGCGGCTACCCGTCGGCGGCAAGCTCGTGGTCTGGGGTGCGGTCTGCGCGTCCTTTGTGGTCGTGTGCCTGACCGTTGGGGCCTACGCGGTGACGGGGGAGACGAACACCTGGCCGCTGTCGATGGTGGGCACGGCGAGACCCGAGCTGTCGTCGGGCGCCGTGGCGGCAGGCAGTCTTGTTGTCGGCCTGGTGTCGGTGACGCTGATCGCGATGGCGGCAGTCGCCATGGGCGGCGCCAGACAGCGCCGCTAGCGCCGGGGTTGCGGTGTTGTCGTCGGGCTCAGGTCTTGACGAAGAGCTCGCGCGGCGTGTTGCACAAGCACTCGACGCCCGTTTCGGTAATCAGGATCGATTCGGTGATCTCGAGACCGCCGTCGTCGAGCCAGAGGGCCGGCATGAAGTGGAAGGTCATGCCGGGCTCGAGGCGAGAGGTGTCGCCGCGGCGGAACGACATGGTCCGCTCGCCCCAGTCTGGCGGGTAGGACAGTCCGATGGCGTAACCCGCGCGGCTGTCTTTCTCAAAACCGTGCTGGTTCAGGGTGTGATTGAAGGCGTTGGCAATGTCCTCGCACCGATTGCCGGGTTTGGCCTGTTCGAGTCCGGCGTCGATGGCCCGCAGCACGGCTTCCTCGGCTCGGCGGTAGGTGTCAGGCACGGTGTCGAAGAAGAGCGTGCGCGATTGTGGGCAGTGGTAGCGCCGGTGGACGCCGGCGATCTCGAAGAACGTAGCGTCGTCTGCGCGCATCGGCTTGTCGTCCCAGGTCAGGTGCGGGGCGGTTGCGTCCATGCCTGAGGGCGTCATCGGCACGATGGCCGGGTAGTCGCCCCAGGCGTCGTCGGTGCCGCAGATGGCACTGTGGTAGATCTCGGCAACCAGTCGGTTCTTGGCAAGACCGGGTTCGGCGACCTCGAGTATGCGCTGGTGCATGTTTTCGACAATGCGGGCCGCAGCGCGCATGCACGCAATTTCGGTTTCACTCTTGATCGCACGTTGCCAGTTGACCAGACCTGTCGCGTCGACTGGTGTGATGTCGCGTGCAGCATCGGTCAGGGCGGCGTGCGCCGCAGCGGTGTAGTAGTAGTTGTCCATCTCCACACCCACACGGCCCCTCGCGAGACCCCGTTGGCGCATCAGAACGGCGAGTGTTTCGAAGGGGTGCTTGTCCGGGTTCTGAACGTAGGTATCGTCGTAACCGACGATATTGTCGTGTGGCATCCAGACGGTGCGCTGTGCGCCCAGTGCATCCATGGCACGGCCCCACCAGATCGGATCGCCTTCGAGCGCAACCAACACGGCCTGGTGCGTGTAGAAGCTCCACCCGTCGTAGCCGCTCAACCACGCCATGTTGGAGGGATCGCTGATCACGAGCAGGTCGAGGCCGCGCCGTTGCATCTCGGCGCGTGTTCGTGTCAGCCTGTCGGCATACTCGGCCTTAGTAAACGCGGGGATGCGGTTGGCGTGTTGATCCATGGTCATAGCTCAAGCGGTGGACTCTTCGAAGTGTATCGTGTCGAGGCCGTGCCGCAACCGATCGCTTGGTGGAAGTACGGCAGTGGATAGCGCGACGCTCGCGTTGCTGCTTGCCGGTGCGGCAGCGGGCGGTTTCATCAACGGACTCGCCGGTTTTGGAACGGCGCTCTTTGCGCTCGGGTTCTGGTTGCAGGCCATGCCACCGGCCGAAGCCGTGGCGCTGGCAGCAACCTTGTCTGTGCTCAGCGGTGTGCAAGGCGTCTGGGTGGTTCGGCATGCCGTTGTACCGCGGCGTCTGGCGCAATTTCTCTTGCCGGCATTCGTCGGTCTGCCCATCGGTGTGGCGCTGCTGCAAATTGTCGATTCAACCGCGCTGAAGGTGCTCGTCGGGGTCCTGTTGCTGACCTATGGCGGTTGGTTGTCGCTGCGAGAGATCCCGCGAATGACAGTGCAGTCGCCGTGGTGGGATCGCCTTGTCGGTTTTCTGGGTGGGGTCTTGGGTGGCATGGCAGGCTTGTCTGGTGCGTTGCCGATGTTGTGGTGTGTATTGCGCGCTTGGCCCAAAGCGCAGACGCGAGCGGTGCTGCAACCCTTCAACGTGGCTGTCCTCGCAATTGCCGTGCTGGGTTATGCCTTACTCGGCGAACTCGATCGGTCCTTTGCCATCAAGCTGTTGATCGCATTGCCCATCACGCTCATTTCGGCGCAGTGCGGTATCGCGCTGTTTGCCAGACTGTCTGATGCGCGCTACACGCGGCTGTTGGTTGTCCTGATGTTGCTGTCCGGTGTGAGTCTGTTGTGGCGCGCTGGTGCGGGCCGATTGTCCGGTTGAACCTCCCGTGTGTGCGGTGGGCACGTCGTTGTGGTTACGCGGGCTTCAGGCACGGCATGCCTACGCCGAATCAAAAAAAAGGGTCGGTGCGAGTGACCGACCCGAAGAGAGAGACTGATTGCGGTATCGGGCGATCAGCGCGTGCGCGAAATCGCGATACGTGACGTCGGATTGAGAAACCGGTGACGGTCCTCGAGATTCGACGTGGCGAGTCCGAACGCCGTGCTGGCACTGGTCACCACGCCGGCGTGAATTCTCACGCTGTCGATGGTGTCATCCCGCACGGCATTGAAACCCTCACCGCCGAAAT
>CALDHJ010000512.1 GCA_937941555.1 uncultured Granulosicoccaceae bacterium
CTCGCTGCGGTCGCCGCGCCAGTGCATGTTCGGGTGGCGGATGACATCGGCGAGAGGCTGTGTGCGCATCGCGCTCTTCATGGCGTGGTGAAGCGCCGAGTTGTCGCCGTCGGGCTGTCCGAGATCCCAGGCCAGACGGTCGGTGCGTCCGTCGACGTGGCAGGTGGCACACGAGAGGTGACCGTGGCCCGAGCCACGATGGGTGTCATAGAGATGTGGTCGCCCGGCGCTGACAGACTGCGGCGTCGGGTCGAGAAACGCGGTCGTGCTGCGCACGGCAAAGGGTGACAGCGTGAACTCTGAAATCGTGCCGTCGAATCGGTTCAGCGTGTAGCCACGGTTGCTGCCGGCGTTGAGCGCGAGGCCGGTTGGCCCGGCACCGACCTCGATCCGCCCGGTACGCTGGCCGTCGGCGCCGAGCGAGACGACGTTAGCCGAGCCCATACCGGCGACGTACAGCGCATTGCCATCGGGGTGCCACTTCACGGCGCGCGGGTCGCCGACACTCTGCACCCGAACCGACTCCGCCGAACTGCTGCTGGTGTAATCGATATGCGGGTTCAGGTCGAAGCTCTGACTCGGCTGCCCCGGTGTAAACCGGGAAAATTCAACCCGCGCGAACACCCCGTTGAGCACCGATTCGAATCGGCGCTGGTTGTCGCTGTCGGTGCCGACAACCATCACTTCGCCGGTAACCGGGTTGGCATCCATCGCCATCAACACGGTCATCAAACCGGTCTGGTAGTTGGTGACACCCAGGGTGGACGTGTTGATTACCGCGACATCGCGATCGGGCAACCGCCAGTTTGGCCCACGCCCGCTCAAGGCCGCGGCGGAGCCGGTCAGGAAATTTGCCCAGTCGCCGCCGTTGTCGTCGCGCCAACTGCCGTCCGCATTGGCTTGCACGATCAGGCTGCTGAACCCCGGGTTACCGGCGCTGAGCGCGGGCGAAAACTGGCTGCCCTGGTTCGGCACCGGATTGGCGCCCCCGGCCGGCGAATCTCCACGGCTGACGATATTCTCGCTGCCGGTGTCTGCACCGCTGGTGATCGGCCCCGATCGACCGCTGACGACGGTCGTGCCGCTGCCGCTGAAAAAGGACGCCGCAAACAGCGTTTGCCCATCGGCACTCACGGCCAGCGCACGCGGCTCTTCGAAACCCGCGTCGATGCGCTGCAGTGCGGCGCCCGGATCGCTGAGTGAAAACACCTCGATTTCATTGCTGTCGGCAATGCTCACGAAGGCGCGGTTTCTCGGCTGCGAGAACACCACATCTGCGGGTTCGTTGCCGGTTGCGAGCGTGCGGGTCACAGCGCCGGTCTCGAGGTCCACGATGCTGATGCTGTCACTGAGCTGGTTGACTACCCAGGCTTCCGTGTTGTCGCGCGCACGCACGCTCACAGGCTCAAGCCCGACCGGCACGCTCCAGCGCTGCGAGACACCCAGGGGGCTGACATCGAACACTTCGAGCCGGTGGCCGGCGGTGTTGACCGCGACGAGAGTCCGGCCGTCGGCGGTGAGGTCGAGCGGGTGGACGTGCGGGCTCTCGAAATTGACCGTACCGGCAAAGACACGTACGCGGTGTCCTTGCGGGGTCGCCGAGTCGACGGCGGGTGCCGTGGTGCAGGTCGCCATCAGATCGCGGTTGTCGATCAACTGCTGCAGGTCGCCGGTCGCGTGGTCGATGTCCATGAGCGACTCGAACAACACGCCACTGCACTCGGGCAGATTGTTGACGAAGCGGCCCGGCGGGATGGCGGCCTGTGCAACCGCGGACAACAGCGTCAACGCGGTCAGGGCGACTGTACCGAACACCCGGCCCCCTTTTAAACGTCTACACGAACCCTCGCCCATAGGCCTCACCGTGACACGCGCCGCGTGTGCGCGTTCGTCCACAAAAAAAGCGCGGACATACCGCGCTTTTTGTCACACCCCTGAAACACTCAGGGTTGGCGTGGTCAATCGCGACGGGTCCACTCTGCCAATCGAGCACGCAACCGTACCATGGCTTGACCGTGAATCTGACAGACCCGTGATTCGCTGACACCGAGGATTTCGCCAATCTCACGGAGATTCAGCTCGTCGTCGTAGTAGAGCGACATCACCAGGCTTTCTCGTTCCGGCAAGTTCTTGATCGTCTCCGCGAGGGCTTTCTTGAACGCACCGTCGACGAAAGATTCTTCGGGGCTGTCCACATCGGACTGTGGCAAGGCGATGGTTTCCCCGGTGTTCTCATCGGGTTGATCAAAGCTGAACACCCGTGCCGAGGTCGATTCGCTGAGAATCTGGTGGTAATCGGAGAGCGAAATGCCCATGGATTCGGCCACTTCCGCATCCACCGCGTCAGTGCCTCTTTCCTGTTCGAGCTTGCGCAGCGCTTCGGCCGCTTCGCGAGATTTGCGGTGTACCGACCGCGGTGTCCAGTCCGAGCGGCGAATTTCGTCGAGCATGGCACCGCGGATACGGATGCCGGCATAGGTCTCGAAGCTCGCGCCCTGTTTCGGATCGTAGTGTTTCGCCGCCTCGATCAAGCCAATCATGCCAGCTTGAATAAGGTCTTCCGCCTGCACACTCGGTGGCAGGCGATTCATCATGTGAAAGGCGATGCGTTTGACCAGATTCGCGTTCTTCGTGACCAGGTCTTCATTGTCCAGACTTTTGATCTGGGTATACATTGCATGCGCATTCATACAGCATCAGCCCTATTGGCACTGTGGCGAACCAGCCGCTCGACAAAAAACTCCAGGTCGCCCCGGGGGTGTTGCGGCAGTGACAGTGCATCCATTTTTTTAGCCAGTTTTGCGATCGCCGTAGCGGCGCGACTCCGTGGAAATGCTTCGATGACGGGGCGCTGCTGACGCACGGCTTTTTCAAGCTGCGAGTCCTGCGGCACAACCGACACCAATTCCAACCGCACGGACAGAAAACGATCAGCCACCCGTTGCAGTCGGTGGAACACCTCGCGACCCTGTTGCACGGTGTCCACCCGATTGGCTACAACCAAGAAGTGTTCCAAGCCGTGCTCGCGGTTGAGCACCTTCATCGTCGCGTAGGCGTCCGTGATCGATGCCGGGTCATCGCACACCATGACCAACACGTGTCGCGATGCCGCACAGAGCTGCCCGACGGACTCGCCCACGCCAGCGGCGGTGTCGATTACCATCACGTCAAGGTTTTGCGTGAGATCACTGAAAGCCCGGATCAGGCCAGCGTTTTCCGCTGTGCCCAGTTGAGACATCAAGCGATTGCCCGAGGCCGACGGCACGACTTGCAGTCCGGCCGGGCCCGGGGTCAGCACCTCGGCGAGCTGGCGCTCACCGCGCAGCACGTGCCCGAGGTTGTAGCGCGGCTGCAGATTCAGCAGCACGTCGACGTTGGCGAGGCCGAGATCGGCATCCACCAGCAAGGTCTTGCGCCCGCCCTTGGCGAGCGCCACGGCAAGGTTTGCCGCGAGATTCGTTTTACCAATGCCACCCTTGCCGCCGGTCACAGCAATCACCTTGACCGGACGATCGAGCGATACGGGCTTGTCCTCAGGGTCACCGGACCAACCGCCAAGCTCCATGCCGAATGCCTTCACAGCGCCACCCCGAATCGCGCAGCCAGGGCGGGTTCGGAGAGCGAACTTGCCGCATTGCGTGCCGCCGGTGCGTTCTCGCACAGCGCTATCAGCATGTCGGCGTCCGGCACAGTGATGTCGTCCGGGATGCGCGCACCGGTGCTCATGGCCGCAATCGGCAACTGATGCTCGATCACCGTCGACAACACGCCGCCGAAACTCGTTGCTTCGTCGGTCTTGCCGAGGATTGCTGCGACCGGAAGCGTCCGCCCGAGAGCGCCGAGCAAAGCAAGGCTGTCCCCTGCCGATGCATTGGCGGCGAGCACAATGAAATTCTGCATCGCAAAGTCGCCCTGCTCACAGACGTCTGCGAGCGCCAATGCGATCTGACGATTGCGATCACCGTTACCGGTGTCGATCAGGACGCGCGCGTGCTGCGCGCGCAAGGCGCCGAGCAGCGGTCCGAGCTCAGCAAGATCGGTCACGCTGTGTACCGGCACACCGAGCACACTGGCAAACGCATTGAGTGTCGCCGTGCCGCCCACGCGTTCGGTGTCGGTGCTGACAAGCGCGACCGACTCCGGACCATCGCGAAGGGCGTATTGAGCCGCGAGCTTGACCACAGTGCTGGTCTTGCCCGAGCCCGAGGCGCCAAATACGGCCGACACGCCAGCGTCGGCCATCGGGTTGGTGTCCGCCGGGAGCAAACGGGCCGCGAGCCAATGGCGCGCGAGCTGCCAGTTGGTATCGGGGTCTGCTTGCAGTGACAGGGCTGCACAAAGGCGTTGTGACAACCCGGCGTCAAAGTCGAGTGCGTGCAGGTCGCGCAACAAGGCCACGCTAGCCGGGCTGCGCTCGACCTGTGCCTGCCAACCCATGATCGCGAGCTGCTGATCCATGACCTGTCGCAAGCGTTTGAGTTCGGCGGCGACATCAACCGATGCACGGTGTCCGCTGAGGGTCGCCGACCGCGTTGGAGCGGGCTCTGGCGTTGGCTCGATCGCAACGGGTGTCGAAGTCTCGGCCACTGTGTTCTCGGCCGTTGTTGCCTCGTTTGTCTTGCTGACCTCGGCTGCACGCGGCTCCGGCGCTGCAGCTCTGGCTGCGGCCAGACGCGCTTCGAAGCTGTCGGCGTCGGACACCGCTTCGGGCACGGCCTGCGGCTCGCGGGTGTTGCCGGTGAGCGCTCGGCTGGCGGCCTTGGCCGATTCCAGCAATTGCTGGGCGCGCACCACTGTGCGGCTCGCTTCCTGTTCGTCTTCAGATGTGGCAGCGGCCACTTCCTCTTCGAGCTCCGCGACGGTACCGCGGCGGGCTGGACGCGGCGTCCGCGCGGGTCGGGCTGCGGGTCGCGAGCTGGCCTGGGCAGCGGCGGGTTCATCGTCAACATCAATGGCAGACACCACTTCGATGCCACCGGCGACCGGGCGCTTGCTCAGAATCACCGCATCAGGCCCGTGGGTGTCCCGGATGATCTGCATTGCAGCGCGCATGTCGGCTGCCACGGTTCGCTTGATCTTCATGCCGGGAAATCAACCAGTCAGGCCCGTACCGGGCGGTTCGCGTTTGTGATCGCCGGCGGGGTTACTGACCACCCACACTGGCGACAATCTCGACGTTCCAGTCGTCCGGAATCTCGTTGAAAGCCAGCACATTGACCGACTTGACCGCCTGCTTGAGCAGTCGGGCCAAGACCGGCCGCAGCACCGGCGACACGGCCAACACGGTTGGCGCACCACGCGATTCCTGTGTCTCAGCGACGGTCCGCAACTCCTGATACAGGTGTTCGGCCAGACCCGGTTCCATTCCGGTGCCCGGTTGCCCGTCGCTACCCTGTACTTTCAGCAACATTTGTTCCATGGCTGGCGCCAGGGTTACGATGGGCAAATCACCCCGTTTATCAGACACTTGCTGCACAATCATGCGTCCGAGACCCTCACGCACCTGAGCCAGCAGGGCCGCCGGATCTTTGGCGAGTTGGGTGTTGGCGCTGAGGATCTCGGTGATGGTTCGCATGTCGCGGATCGGCACCGACTCCTCGAGCAGGTTCTGCAGGACCCGCACGACCACCGCCAGCGGCACTTCATCGGGAACCAGACCGTCGACCAGCTTCGGCGCGTTCTCCGCCAGCTTGTCGAGCAACTGTTGGGCTTCGTCGTGACCAAGCAGCTTGTGCGCGTTGTCCTTGAGCAGTTTGCTCAGGTGGGTTGCGACAACCGTGCTCGCGTCGACCACGGTGTATCCGCGGACCTGTGCAAGGTCGCGTTGATCGTCGTCTATCCACACGGCCGGCAGGCCGAAGGCCGGGTCCTCTCCAGCGATGCCATCGAGCTCGCCGTAGACCGTGCCGGGGTTGATCGCGAGGTGTTTGCCGGGGTGTATCTCCGATTCACCCACCGCAACGCCCAACACGGAGATGCGGTAGCCACTGGGTGGCAGGCTCAGGTTGTCGGCAATGTGGACGGGTTGCACCAGAAAACCCATCTCTTGCGAGAGTTTCTTGCGCACACCCTTGATGCGGTTCATGAGCTGACCGCCCTGCGCCTTGTCAACGAGCGGAATCAGCCCGTAGCCAACTTCAAGTCCGACCACATCAACGGCCTTGACGTCGTCCCAGGACAGATCACGCGACTCGGCGGCTTCGCTGTCAGGCAGGTCGGCAGCCGGTGAGTCGGGCACCTCCGCGGCGCGGGTGCGCTTGTGGTGCAGCCACCACGCACCGGTTGCAGCCAACACGCCCAGGGTCAGGAAAGCGAAATTGGGCATGCCCGGCACCAGGCCGACACCGATCAGGATGGCGGCCGTCACGATCAGTGGCCGCGGGTTGTCAAACAATTGCCCGACCATCTGCTTGCCCATGTCGCCGGACTTCGACACGCGCGTGATGATCACGGCTGCGGCAGTCGAGAGCACCAGCGACGGAATCTGAGCCACAAGCCCGTCCCCGATCGTCAGCAATACGTAGTTCTCGACGGCTGTCGAGAATGCGAGACCGTGCTGCAAGGTGCCGATGAACAGGCCGCCGATGATGTTGATGAATAGAATCACGATGCCCGCGATGGCATCGCCGCGGACAAACTTGCTCGAGCCGTCCATCGACCCGTAGAACTCGGCCTCCGCCGCCACTTCGACCCGCCGGGTGCGCGCCTCTTCCTGGTTGATCAACCCGGCGTTGAGGTCGGCGTCAATCGCCATCTGCTTGCCCGGCAAGGCATCGAGTGTGAAGCGCGCGGAGACTTCCGAGATGCGCCCAGCACCCTTGGTCACCACGACAAAGTTGATGATCACGAGAATCGCGAAGACCACCAGACCCACGGCGTAGTTGCCGCCGATCACGAAATTGCCGAAGGACTCGATAACCTTGCCCGCCGCGGCCGCCCCGCTGTGGCCCTCGAGCAACACAACACGGGTGGATGCGATGTTCAGGGCGAGTCGCATCAGGGTGGCCACCAACAGCACCGTCGGGAAGGCGCCAAATTCGAGTGGGCGCATCACGTAGACAACGACCAGCAAAATGATCAGCGAGAACGCAATGTTGAAGGTGAAGAACAGATCCAGTGCCAACGGGGGCAACGGCATCACCATCATCGCGAGTATCGCAATCACGAGGATCGGAGCACCAATGCCTTGGCCGATCGTCGTAGCCGTACTACGCCAGTCGACGGTCGGCACGCCGAGGTTCAGGTTTCCAAATTTCACGCGTTAATTCCAGGCGGCTCGTAGGGGTCGAGGAAACCCTCGGGGATATCGGGGTTTGGCGCTTTCGGCCAGGGGTCACCGTTGCGTTTCGCGTTGCGCAGGTTCACCACAAAGGCGAGAACCTGTGCGACCGCCACGTAGAGCGCGCCGGGGATCGCAGCCTGCAGCGGTGTGGTGTAGTAGACCGCCCGCGCGAGTGGTGGCGCGCTGACGATCGGCACGCGGTGTTGTTTGGCAATATCACGGATGCGTTCGGCAATCAGATCGGTGCCCTTGGCAACGACAACCGGCGCATCCATGGTCTTGGGCTGGTACTTGAGCGCAACGGCAAAGTGCGTCGGGTTGGTGATGATCACATCGGCCTTGGGCACGTCGGTCATCATCCGGGCCTTGGAGAATTCCTGTTGCAGCTGGCGTACGCGCTGTTTGACCTCAGGTCTCCCCTCGGTTTCTTTCGATTCGTCGCGCACTTCCTGCAGAGTCATGCGTTGTTTCTGTGTGAACTGCCAGACCTGAAAGGGCGCATCGATCGCAGCCACGGCAATCAGCCCGGACGACAGGGCTGCGAGCGACAGAATCAGCATCTCGGCACTGCGGATCAGCGCCGACTCGAAAGGCATGTCGCCAAGCGACAGCATTTCATCGCGGT
>CALDHJ010000513.1 GCA_937941555.1 uncultured Granulosicoccaceae bacterium
ATTGCGTAGCGGAATGTGTCACCCATCGCCCCGTCTCGCCGGGCCCTTCTGCCCCGCCGAGGACGTGGCTCCCACAGGGCCTGGCGAGACTTCGACAGGATACGCTCCAGACAGGCGCGTGCGTCAGGCTACAGCCGAGCTGGCTGCGCCCGACCTACAATTCGCTCCGTGGAAAATCAACCACATCCGCCGCGTACCACTCCCCGGTCGGTTTGGTTATGATCGGAGCCGCTCACAACCGGAATCTGACCATGTTCAAACTCGTCCCGATCGCCTGCGCACTCGCCTTCGCCTCTACATCGGCTCTGGCTGGCGGCCATTGCGCTGTAGGCAAGACACTGACCGACGGCAAATTCACTGTCGCTACCGGCAACCCGGCTTACTACCCGTGGGTGATCGACGACGCGCCTGAGAGCGGGCAGGGCTTCGAGGCGGCAGTCGCCTACGCGGTGGCTGAGGAGATGGGCTTTGACGCAGCGGACGTGGTTTGGGTGCGCTCCTCGTTCGACGAGGCGATACAACCCGGCACGAAGAATTTCGACGTCAACATGCAACAGTATTCCATCACCGCCGAACGCGATCAGGTGGTCGACTTCTCCGCACCCTATTACACCGCGCCCATGGCGGTTCTGGTCGGGCCGGGTGCCGTTGACACCGACGCGACTATGGCGGCGCTCAAAGACCTGAAGTGGGGCGCGGTCGGCACCACCACGGCGGTGCCGAAGTTGTATAGCGTGATACAGCCCGGCAGCGATCCGCTGCTCTACGGCGACACCGCCGACGTCAGCGCCGCGATCAGCGCCAACCAGATCGACGCGGCCTTGTTCGATCTGCCCACTGCCTTGTTTCTGAGTGCGGTCATGATCGAGGGCTCCAAGGTCATTGGCCAATTCACCTCTGACAACAGCGAAAACCCGGATCAGTTCGGCATGCTTATGGAAGAGGGCAACCCGCTCAAGGCGTGCGTTGATGACGCGCTGGCGGCCCTCGGCGAGAGCGGGGCGCTCGCTGCAATCGAGGCGCAATGGCTTCAGGACACCACCGGCGTACCGCTGATCAAGTAAGGTGCGGGGCACGCGCGCGGCGGGCCTGACCCGCCGCGAGAAATACGACGCGGCGCAACGCCGCCGGTCGCTGTTGATTGCGGCGACCAGCACGGCCCTCGTGCTGGCCGCCCTCATCGTCTTCATCCCCATGGCGCCGGGCTGGGAGAAAGTGCAGAGCAGCTTCTTCAACGGCGCCGTTCTCGCGAAGTCATTCCCGAAGCTGCTCGACGCGTTTCTCGTCAACGTGATGATCTTCGCTTGGTCAGCCCCGCTGATTGCGCTCCTGGGGCTCGCGATCGCGTTGGCGCGCGACGCCAAGTCGCCTGCGCTCTTTCCGTTGCGCCTTTTCGGCGCGGCCTTTACCGACATCTTCCGTGGCGTGCCGGTGATCCTGACGGTGTACCTGATCGGCTTCGGCATTCCGGGTCTGGGATTGCCACGGCCGTGGAATTCGCCCTATATCTGGGGCTCGCTCGCGCTGATCCTGACCTACTCGGCCTACGTTGCTGAAATCTTCCGCTCGGGCATCGACTCGGTGCACCACAGCCAGCGCGCCGCCGCGCTGTCGCTCGGTCTCTCGGAGCGCCAGGTCATGCGTGACGTCGTGTTGCCTCAGGCTGTGCGCAACGTGGTACCGAGCCAGATGAACATGCTGATCGCCTTGCAAAAAGACGTGTCGCTCTTGAGCTTCATCGGGCCAGTGGAGATCTTCCGCCAGGCGGGAGTGTTCAAATCCCTGCTCGCGAACTTCACACCCTACGTTGGCGCAGCACTTATCTTTCTCGCGGTGACCATCCCCGCGACGCGCTACGCCGATTACCTCATGGCCAAACAGTCGCAGGCACGACGCTGATGGCCAAGCTTGCATTGCGTGGGGTAGTCAAGCGCTTTGGCGACGCGACGGTGTGCGACGGCATCGACCTTGATGTCGACGCGGGCCAGATGGTCTGCCTGATTGGTGCCTCCGGGGCGGGCAAGTCGACGCTGCTGCGCTGCATCAACCTGCTCGAACCCATCGAAGACGGTGAGATCCGCCTTGACGGCGAGGACATCTCCGTTCCCGGGCTCGACCCGCACCCGGTGCGTGCCCGCATCGGCATGGTGTTTCAGAACTTCAACCTCTTTCCGCACATGACGGCGATCGAGAACGCCATGCTCGCGCCGCGCCGGGTGCACAACAAGACCCGTGATGACGTGCGCGACGAGATCGAAGCCCTCTTTACCCGCTTCGGACTCGCCGACCGCATGCAGAACTACCCCGACCAACTCTCGGGCGGGCAACAACAGCGCGTGGCCATCGTGCGCGCACTCGCGATGCGACCCGACGTCATGCTGTTCGACGAGATCACCTCGGCACTCGACCCGCAGTTGGTGGGTGAGGTATTGGACGTCTTGCTCGCGCTCAAGGCCGAGGGCATGACCATGCTGCTCGCCACCCACGAAATGGGGTTCGCGCGTGAAGCGGCAGACAAGGTCTGCTTTCTCAAGGACGGCAAGGTCATCGAAGAGGGGCCGCCCGCGCAGCTCTTTGACGCGCCACAACACCCGGAAACGCAACGCTTTCTTGCGCGTGCAGTGAAATGACTCAACGTGGGCAAAATCGTAAGACAAAGCCGCTGACGCACACGCAGGCACCAAAGGCGCTGTCACGTGCTTTCGTACGGTAGCGCAGGACGACGCGAGCACAGTGGCTTTGTGTCGGGTTCGCGTCTTTTTCTAACCCTTTGGTGCCACCACAGGACAAATAGCAATGGCCTGCAACGTTGAAATCAAGGCCCGTCTGACAGACCGCGATGCGGTCGAAGCGCGCGCGGCGCAGCTCAGTAACAGCGGCCCCGCGCTGATCGAACAGGACGACACCTTTTACCCAAGCGCGACCGGCCGTCTGAAGTTGCGCCGTTTCGCCGACGGCAGCGGCGAGCTCATCTACTACGAGCGCGACGACACCGCCGGTCCCAAGGGCAGCTTCTACCTCGTCACCCCACAGGTCGACCCCGACAGTCTGGATGCCTCGCTGCAGCATGCGATTGGTCCGCGTGGGCGGGTGCGCAAGCAGCGCACGCTCTACCTGATTGGCCGCACGCGGGTGCACCTCGACCGCGTCGAACACCTCGGCGACCACCTCGAACTCGAGTCGTGATGGCCGACGGCGAAGCGCTTGACGTGGGTGTCGCCGAGGCCGAGCGGCTGTGCGCGTTGCTCGGTGTCGCGCCGGACGACCTGATCGAAGGCGCGTACATCGACCTGTTGGACAACCTCGCTCGTGCCTGAGACCGCTGATTCGCCCCTCGCATTGCTGAACCCATCGCAGATGGCGGTCGCC
>CALDHJ010000514.1 GCA_937941555.1 uncultured Granulosicoccaceae bacterium
ACCCTGCACGCCGAGCTCGACACGCTCGGCTACCGACACCGCTGCGGGGTCGCCCCGACACCCCTTGCCGCCCGACTGATGGCGCGCCAGGGCCTCGCGCCGGCCCTCGATACGCGCCAACTCGACACCGCACTCCACACCCTGCCCGTGCAGCAGCTCGACCTCGACACCAGCACCTTGCGGGCGTTGCAGCAATGCGGTATCCGCCACACCGGGGCCTTGTTTGCGCAGCCGCGCGACGCCCTCGCACGCCGCTTCGGCCAGAATTGCTGCGACTACCTCGACCGCCTGCGCGGCCACGCACCCGACCCCCGACCGGGCTTCAGCCCGCCCGAACACTTCGATCAGACGCTCGAGCTGCTGCACGAGATCGACAACACCGACGCCCTGACCTTTCCGCTCAAGCGCCTGACCGAGACCCTCGGCGCTCAGCTGGTCAGCCGAGACAGCGGGGCCAGTACCCTGCGGCTCTCACTCGGCCACCCGCGTACTCCCGACAGCGAGCTGTCCGTGCGCCTGCTCGAGGCCAGCGGCGACGCCCGCCACTTGCTGCAGGTGACCCGCGCCCACCTCGAACGCCTGCAACTGCCCGAGCCGGTTCGCTCGTTGCGGCTGCGGTGCAGCGGTTTCGAATCCGTCGCACGCGGTGGCGATGACCTCTTCCAGCACCCCGGCCGGGCCACGGGTGAACGGCGCAACACCATCGAACACCTGCGGGCACGCCTGGGCGAAGCCGCGGTCTACCAGCTCGATGTCGTCGACGATCACCGCCCCGAGTGCGCCTGGCGCGCGCACCTGCACAACCCGGCCCGCGAGTCCCCCCACCGCGCAGGCTGGCCGCTGCGCCCTCTCTGGCTGGTCGATCCACCCGAGCCCATGCCACGCGGCCTGACCCTCGAGTCCGGTCCGGAACGGCTGGAAAGCGGCTGGTGGGGCGGTCAGTGCAATGATGGCCGTGCCGCCCCGGACATGCGCCGCGACTATTACATCGCACGCGATGACGCCGGGCTGCGCTACTGGGTTTTCCAGCGTCGCGACACCACCTCGCAGTGGTACCTGCACGGGCGCTTCGGCTGATCCGAATTCCGCGTCAAAAAAAACGCACTCAACGCGGCAGCCCCGCCACCATTGACTATTATCTGAAGCGCAGCCCACTGACAGCGCAAGAGCCACCAGACCGCATGGCCACTCCAGATACGCCCACCCTCGTCCTCTACGGTGCGCCCGACCCGTTGTTCAGCGAGTGCCTTGCGGCGCTGCTGAACGCCATCGGGTGCAAGGCCCATCGCCCGATTCGGAGCGACGCCGTGTTGCGCGAGCTCGACCATGTTGATCCCGACATCGTCCTGCTCGACGACAGCTACGGCGAGGAACAGGTTGCCCAGCTCTGTCACGCCCTCAAACGCCGACAGCACGATCTGCCCGTGGTGGTCATGACCGCCAACTGGCAGGCGAGCGAGGGCGCCCGGCTGCGCGCAGCCGGTGTCGACCACATCGTCCGCAAACCCTTTGGCGCTGATCGCCTCGTCGAGCTCATCGATTCACTGCCCGTCCACCAGAAGGAAGCCTCATGTTCAGCGGACGCCTGATCCAACTCACCGCGGGCGCCTGCCTGTCGATTGCCCTCGTCACGGCCCTGCCGGCATTTCTGTTGTGGCTCGACTTCAGCAGCTTCGAGAAAGACCAGGTGCGAAGCCTCCTGGCTCCACGCCAGACCCTGATCACAGTTCTACTCGGCTGCGCAGCACTCTTGCCGGTGCTGTTTTTCGGCACCTACTTCTACCGCCACCTGCGCACCATGCGAAAGCTCAACGTGCAGATGCGTGAGGCAGTCGAAGGCCGCACTGAAGAGCTCGAACTCGACGAGGAAGTCCCGCCTGAAGCGCGCGACCTTGCAAACACTGCAAGCGAAATGCTGCAACGCTCGATGCAGCGCCAGGACGAACTCAACAGCAACCTTGCCAGCGCTACCAGCATCAGCAGCCGTGACCGCACCCGCTTTACCGCGATGATCGGCGAACTCGCCCAGGGCGTCATGGTCTGCGATGTCAACGGCAACCTGCTGCTGTTCAACTCCCGCGCCCGCGATCTGCTGGGAGAGGAATCGAACCGCGTCGACCTCGGCGGCTCGATCTTCCAGCTGTTCGATCAGGAACTGATCAAACACGGTCTTTCAATCTTGCGCCACCGCCTCAACAGCGGCGACATGCATGCGCGTGCCGTACTCAACGCGAGCTCGCACGAAGGCACCCTGGTGCGTGTGCAGATGGCGCCCGTTGTCGAGGGCAGCGAACACGCCCCGAGCCCGGCCGAAGCCATCACCGGATTCATCCTCACGCTCGACGACGTCACGCTGCAACACTCGATCAGCACCCGCCGCGACCTGTTGTTGCAAAGCCTGACCCGCGAGACGCGCAACATGCTCACGCGGTTGCGCACCGGTCTCGACAGCCTGGGTCGCACCGTCGAATCGCGCCAGCACAGCGGATTGGTCAAAGCGCTCGGCCGCGACGTGCGCCGCCACTGCGAGCACCTCGAACGCCTGAGCTTCCAACAGTCCGATCTGCTCGAGCAGACCTGGCCGCTCGAACCGATCCTCGCAAGCGACCTGCTCACCGCGATCAATCAACGCCTCGGCCGTGAGCACAACACAGAGCTGCCATTGAGCGCGGTATTGCCCGCCGAGACCTGGGTGCGTGCCGACGGCTTCGCCATGGTGCAAGGCCTCTCAGCCGTCGTGCAGACACTGGCACGTGATTGGGAAGCCCACGTCACCAGCCTCTCGGCCCGGGCCGATCAAGGCTTGCTGATCGTCTCCCTGCACTGGGGTGACGGCACACTGCGTCAGGAAGATTTCCGCGCACTGGCCATGACCAGCGCCCGTCGAGGCAACGAGGCCAGCAGCACCAGCATGCTCGAGTTGTTGCAACGCCACAGCGGACGCGCCTGGCTCGAGGAGAGCCGCACTGGACAGAACCTGCGACTGGCGTTGCCGTTGTGCGAACCCCCGGTGCTCGGCAGCGCCGGCTCCGATCGCGGCTAGTACGATTTTGGCGAGCGCATCGAGTCGGGCAGCATCCGCGTGCCCGAGCCGCCGCTGGCAAAACAGGTGTGTACCGCGGTTGGCATGTTGTCCCTGCCCTCACCCTCAGGTGAGAAAACCGACGGCCAGATTTCACTCGCCGCGATTCGCTTGGTCAACGGCACCATTCAGTCGACGGCGCGCACTGAATTCGAAACCCAGTGGCTCAATTCACCTGCAAACGAAGCCGAGGGGCCTGACCCGCTCGCGCTGGCGCGTTTCAGTGAAGGCACAGTCGTCGCGCTGCACGACGCCGAGCGCACGCTGAGCAAGCTTGGCCATGCCCAGCGAGACGTTCTCGAAGCCGCCAATATCGTTGACACTGCCAGCATGGCACGGCTTGCCATGCCGATGGCCGACGGGTTCAGCCTCTACCTCATTGCCGAGCAGTTGGGTGTGGAGCCGCGTGTCGACAGCGCCGAGTCGATCGCACGCACCACCGGCAAGATCTACCTGCGCCTGGCCAAGGCGCTGGAGAATCGCGGCATTCGCAGCTACTCCCAGCTCATCCATGCCGTGCGACAGCTCGAAGAACAGAGCAACGCCTCAAACCCCTACTTGTAAGCCGTTCAACCGGGCTGGTGATCGAAGTCGCTCACCAGCTCGGTGTTGACCTGCTTCTCCTCCGGACTCAGCACCAACGACACTCGCCCTGATTCGTCGAAGAACTGGGCTGCGAAGGCGCGTAGTGCGGTGGCATCGATCAAGCGCAGATCGTCTGTCACACGCTGGATATCGGGGTAGTCGAGGCCGTGCTCGCGCAGCAGCGCGTATTCAAACATCACCCCCGTACTGGCCGTGAGGCGCTCTGCCCTGTCGTGCAGCCACTGAGCGCGAAGGCGTTCGAAATCCTGCGCGTTGATTGGCGTGGTTTGCAGCGATGTCACCACTGAATCGATTGCTGCGGCGACGGTTGCGACATGCTCGGGCGCCGACTGGGTATGCACCACAAGGCTGGCCCCGCCACGGTCGAAGGGCCGACGCAACAGCTGCACTGACAACTGGTACACAAGACCCGACTCCTCGCGCAAGGTTTGCCACAACGCTTTTTCAAAGGCAGCTTGCAGCGCAATGAGCGACGCCGAGCGCTGATCCAGGCCGTTTGCCTGGGATTGCAGGTAGTGTATCGACACATCCGCCACCTGACTCGACGTCCTGACCCTTATCTGGCGGTTTCGTGGCGACGGGGTGTGGCGCAGTGCTTCGGTATCCGTGCGCGCGACCATGCCACCGAGGTGTTCGGTTGTGACATGGCGCAGCAGCGCCGCCGGCATGGGGCCGATCACGAACACGTCCGTCTCCGCGGCGTTGGCAAAGAACTGCGTGTGGGCGAGGCGCAGATCGGCAATCGACGGCGCCTGCGACGCAGGTTGGCGCTCGACGGCGTACAGCGATTCAGTCAACACCCGTCGCAACTGCCTGGCATTGCCGAATCCGGTACTGTGCCAGCGGTCCTGAACACGCTGGAGCACGCGCTCCGGCAGGGTTGCTGGCACGGCACCGGTTCGCAGCGCGTGCCCGACCAGCGCGAAAGCCGACCCAAGTGCGGACGACGGCACATCCAGAATCAGCCCTTGGCGTGTCGTTTCGACAAACAGCGACGCTTGCACGCCGACACCGTTGGCCACCGCCACCGGCGACGGCGGCGCCGCCACCGGCGACGGCGGCGCCGCCTCGACCGTGAGCTGATCGAACAGCGCTGGCATGACCCGCACCGCATTCTCGAGCGATACGGCGTGCTGCAGCACATTGTTCCGGTTGACCACCATGACCGCGACTTGAGAACGCGGGGTCTCGGCCGGCACATGGTGAACCCGCACCCCGCTTTCGAGCATGATGACGCGCGTGCGGGTCGTGTCATCAAATACTTCGGATGCTATGCGCGCTCTTGGCTGCGGCAGGTGCACTGGCGTCTCTGCCAGCGTCGGCACGACCGCCATGGGCGAATCAGGACCCGCCTCGATCGGCTCCCAGCCCCGAATGCGCTGAACTGCCAACTGCAACCGCTCAGTCGGCGGCAGCGGCACACTGCGATCCACACCCTCGAAAGCCACTACCGTGCGAAGGCGCGAAAGCGTGGATGCAATCAAGGCGCGCGTGTCATCAACCGACAGGTTGGCCAGAAGGGCTGCAGTCGCCTCGGCTTCATCAGTCGAACGCCGTACCGAGAGACCCGCTGTCAGACGCGAAACCAGGGCATCAGCCGCCAATGATGCCGATGCCGCCGGTGCGTAGGCCGCACTCTGCAGACCGGCTCTGATCGACGCGAGCCAGCGCATCGACCCTTGTGCGGCTGGTGCGTTCAACCCGGCCTCGATCGCGAACTCGAGTTGCGTCAGGCAATCGGCAACACGGGTCTGAACAGGTGACAGGATGAAGAAATCGCCCTCACCTCCGCCTGAAAGCCGCAGCCGTTCACGGTGCACCTCACCACACAGTTGCTGCACGGCATCGGAAGCGCGCCACCATCCAAGCAGACTTTCCATGGTGATGTTGACCGCTCGGTAATCCGTGCCCGGCGCATGGCGCAGCACGGCAAGGGTGAGCTGAGGCTCGAGGATATCGCTGTTGTACTGAACCAACGCCGACTCGGTGCGCGGTGCCGGTCCCAGCGGGGCGACCGTGAGCGACGGGTGGACGGGGCCGAGTCGGGTGGAACCGAAACGGTCTTCAACCAGGGCCAGGACCTCGTCTGCATCGAAATCGCCCGCCAGCACCAGGGTTGCATTGTCCGGGCGGTAGTGTGACGCCCAGAATCGGTGCAAGGCCTCTGCGTTGGCCACACGCACGTCGTCACCCGACTGCCGACGAAGTCGATGGAGGGCCGGCTCCATGAGCTGGCGCCATCGAATCGCCGTGTCACGCTCACCCTGCGATTCAGCACTGAGCAGCTCGGCGCGCACGACCCCCTTCTCGAGGTCGAGTGCAATCGGGTCGATGCGCAAGTCACTGAGCCAGGCTTGCATCAGATCGAGGCTGTCGCGGAAGACATCCTGGCGCAGCCGCGGCACGCTCGCGCTGTATACCGTGTGTCGCTCTGCCGTATAGGCATTGAGATCGCGCCCGTGACGCAATCCGGCCTGATCGAACAACCGGGCGATGTCAGCCCGAGAGAAGCGTCCTGCGCCGAGAAACGCCATGTGCTCGACAAGGTGTGCCCAACCGTGGTGTCCGGTGCGCTCGTGTGCGGTACCCACCCCGACAACAAGGCGCATCGCGATGCGTTCTCCGTGCGCGTTTGCCGGCGCAGGTTGCAGCACAACACTCAGACCGTTCTCCAGCTCGAAGCGGTGCAGCCCGGCCACAGCCGGCGTGGCCAGCAGTGCGCAGAGCACAACGAGGAACAGTCTGGGGAGAGACATCGCACAAACAGCCGTGAAAGTTGCGACATGATCCCTGAATCACGCAGCGCACAGCGCGAAGCCGTTCACGCTAACCAGATGGACATCCCGCAGTACACAGCCAGTGTGTCGACATTGAAACGCCCGGCCGGACCGGCGACTACGGGACTGGCCATCACCGGCCTGATAACTGTATATTCATACAGTATGAATTATACCGAACTGCACTGCCGCAGCCCGTTCAGCTTCCTGCGAGGTGCCTCGAGTGCCGACGAGCTCTTCGAAACCGCCAGATCGCTCGGTTACAGTGCCCTGGCGATCACGGACGAATGCTCACTCGCGGGCGTCGTCCGCGCGCTGGAAGCCTCGGAGAAGCACGGCCTGCGGCTCATCGTCGGCGCCGAGTTCGCGCTGGATCACGGTTGTCGCCTGGTGCTGCTCGCCCGCGACCACACCGGCTACAGCAACCTCTGTCACCTGATCACACGCGGGCGGCGCGGCGCCGAGAAGGGCCGCTATGCGCTGGGCCGACAGGACTTCGCCGGCCACACCACCGGGTGCACGGCGCTGCTGGTGCCGCCCTACCTCGGCGAGCAGCCCGCGCCCGAATTGCGGCCCGTCCGCCGCCTCGCGCGCTGGTGTGGCGAGACGCTCGGCGACGCCGCCCTCGCGCTCGCCCTGCACTGCGGCTCGAACGACGCCCGCCACCTGCGCGCCCT
>CALDHJ010000515.1 GCA_937941555.1 uncultured Granulosicoccaceae bacterium
TGGAAGTCGGTGTTGCTGAAGATTTCATCACTGGGGTAAAACCGGATCTCGGTGCCACTGCGTTCCGTGTCACCGACAACCTTCAGCGGGTAGTCGGGCACGCTGTCGGTGTATTCCTGTTTGTGGACTTTGCCCTCACGCCAGATTGTCATGGTGAGCTTGTGCGACAACGCGTTCACCACCGACACCCCGACACCGTGCAGGCCACCCGACACTTTGTACGAACTGCTGTCGAATTTACCGCCGGCGTGCAACACCGTCATGATGACTTCTGCCGCCGATCGCCCCTCTTCAGGGTGGATATCGGTTGGAATGCCCCGCCCGTCATCGCTGACCGAGACCGAATTGTCGGCGTGAATAATGACCGTGACTTCGGAACAATGCCCTGCCAGGGCCTCGTCGATGGCGTTGTCGACGACCTCAAAGACCATGTGGTGCAAACCGGAGCCGTCATCGGTGTCACCGATGTACATTCCAGGCCGTTTGCGGACGGCGTCCAACCCCTTCAAGACCTTGATATTGCTGGAATCGTAGGTATTCGGGTCGGATGGTTCAGTGGGGTCGCTCATGGCGGGTCCAGTGGGCACAGAGAGCCCCAAATTATACCACCAATTCCACTTCACCCTGTTTCACGTGAAACACCCTAGCCTGCTGATCCGACAAGGATTTTTCCCGGTTCACTCCAGTGACAAAAAGCTGGTGCCCCAACGCGGTCAGCCGTTCCAACACCGCCTTGAACCGAGCCGCGTCCAGTTCCGACGCCAGGTCGTCGCAGAGCAGGATCATGCGCCGATTCCCGTGGTGATGGAAATCGTGTGCTTGCGCAAGTGTCAAGGCATACAACAGAGCTTTCTGCTGTCCCCGTGACAACACCTCCCGCGCTGGCTTGCCACCAACCAGAAGCCGGAGATCGGCTCGGTGCGGACCCACCGATGTGACCCTGTACCGCAGACAGTCCGAACGGTGCTGTCTCAGTGCCTCGGACAGCGGGCCCTCGCCTCGCCACCCTCTCGCGTGCTGCGCCGTCACCGTTAACGATCCGCTGAATTCCGAGAGGTAATCCGGCAGCACATCCGCAATCCGCTGCACATAGCGTTCACGGCATTCGGCGATGGCATCGCCATACGCGGCCAGTTGATCGTCCAACGCGTCGAGTAAAGCCGTGTCCGGCGTTGTCTTGAGCAACGCGTTACGTTGGTCCAGCAACCGCGTGTAGCGACGCCAGGGAAAGCGTTCACGGTGTTCCACGTGAAACACACCCCAATCGATAAACCGACGGCGCAGTACCGGACCACCCGATACCAGAGCATGACTGTCTGGTGCGACGGCTCTGAGCGGCATCTGCAACGCCAGATCGGCCACACGCTTGACCTCCTCGCCGTCAATGCGGACACGGGTCACGCCGTTGCGGTGTTTCTCAATGCCCAGTCGGTGGATGGCACCGGTGCTGTCGCGCAATTCGCCGGTCACCCGGAGCAAGGGTTGATCCTGACGGATGAGATTGCGCAGCGCCGTACTGCGAAAAGACTGACCGGTGGCCAGTACGTGCATGGCTTCTAGTACGGACGTCTTGCCAGCACCGTTGTCGCCGTAGAAGTACGTCAGCGCTGAATCACACTCGAGCTGGGCGCTCGAAAGCACCCGCAAATCGTCAATGCCGAGAGACACCAACCGCATCGAGAGCGCGCTACACAATGCGGTTGGGGACCGTGATCACAGCCGCATGGGCATGACAACGTAACGGTGGTTGTCATCTTCTGCTGCGGTCACGAGGCAACTGCTGTTGCCATCGCTGAGTTTGAACAATACCGATTCGCTGTCGATGGCCTGCAACACATCCAGCACGTAGCCCACGTTGAACCCGATCTCGATCACGTCACCGGAAAACCCGATGGCGATTTCATCCTCTGCCTCTTCCTGCTCCGGGTTGTGGGTCTGAACCGTCAGCCGATCTGCAGCGAATTGCAGCCTGACGCCTTTGTATTTTTCGTTGGCCAGGATGGCCACGCGAGCCAGCGCTTGCCGCAGCGTTTCTCGGTCGATTGTTGCAATGCGCGGGTTGTCGGCAGGCATCACGCGTTGATAGTCCGGGAAGCGGCCGTCGATAAGCTTCGAGGTGTAACGCAAATCACCCAATGCAAATTGCACGTGGTTAGCCGTCATCGCGACCTGCACGTCACCGTCTTCGTCGGCCAGAAGCCGCAGCAACTCCTGCACACCTTTGCGTGGCACGATCGCTTGGTGCTGCGTGTCGATGTCGATGTCGATCGGGAATTCGCTGAGTGACAGACGATGACCGTCAGTCGTCACCGCACGCAGATTGCCCGGCGACAACTCGAGCAGCAGGCCATTGAGATAATACCGCACGTCTTGCAACGCCATGGAGAACGCAGTCTTTTGCAATGCGCTGCGCAACGCACGTTGCGGCAGTGAAAAAAGCACCGGTTCCTGCAGGGCATCGGTTCTTGGAAATTCGTTTGCAGCGAGAGTCGAAAGGTTGAAACGGCTGCGTCCAGCTTTCAGCGTCGCTTTGTTTCCACTCACGGACAGAGTGATTTCCGCGCCGTCCGGGAGGGTTTTGCAGATGTCCAACAACTTGCGCGCGGGCAGGGTGGTTTCACTGTCATCCCCCATGACCCCGTGCACGGCATCGCGCAGCTCGATTTCAAGGTCGGTGGCTGTCAGTGACAGAGTACCGTTCTGCAACGACACAAGCACGTGTCCGAGTACCGGCATGGTCTGGCGTTTCTCGATGGCGCCGATGACACGTTGCAGCGGACCGAGGAGATCTTCACGAGCGAGAGACAGTTTCATTAAATATACCTGTATATATTTAAGAAAATAGTAATAACAATAAGCCCGGTGGATATGTTGAGAAGTCTATTATTCTCAATAATATCAATCACTTGGACTTCGCGGATGTGTGGATGAGCCACCGGCTTATCCTCTTGAAAGCCTGTTGACAAATCAGCCCTTATTCTACCGCACAGCTTGTTCAGAGCCGGCTGTCGGGGTTGTCCACAGAGTTGATAACACGTCATGGCATCAGCTCTCGATGGCCCGTCTGAGCGTCAGATAATCGTCGTTCAGGCGGGTATCCGATTCGCGCAGGCGGGTAATGGTCTTGCACGCGTGCATGACTGTGGTGTGGTCGCGACCACCGAAGGCGTCGCCGATTTCCGGCAGGCTGTGGGTTGTCATTTCCTTGCTCAGTGCCATCGCGAGTTGTCGCGGTCGTGCGATTGACCGCGTCCGACGCTTGGACAACAGGTCCTTCATCGGGATTTTGTAGTATTCGGACACTGTTTTCTGGATATTCGGCAGGGTGATGAGCTTGTCCTGCACGGAGATGAGGTCACGCAGGGCTTCGCGGGCGAAATCGACTGTGATGGCCTGGCCTGTGAACTGGCAGGTTGCGATGACACGTCGCAAGGCGCCTTCGAGTTCGCGGACATTGGATCGAACGCGTTTGGCGATGAAGAACGCCACATCCGATGGCAACTCGACGCCGGTTTGTTCCGCCTTGCTGTGCAATATGGCAACCCTGGTTTCAAGCTCGGGTGGATCGATCGACACCGTGAGGCCCCATCCGAATCGGGAGCGCAAGCGTTCCTCGAGTCCGTCAACTTCTTTCGGGTAGCGGTCACAGGTGATGATGATCTGCTGTCGACTCTCCATCATGGAGTTGAAGTTGTGGAAAAATTCTTCCTGGGAGCGCTCCTTGCCCGCAAAGAACTGGATGTCGTCAATCAGCAGCGCATCAAGAGACCGGTAGAATTGCTTGAATTCGTCGATTGTATTGCGCTGCAGAGACTTGATCATTTCGCGTACATAGCGCTCTGAGTGCACATAGGCAATGCGAGCGTCAGGCTTGTATTCGAGCAAGGCGTGGCCGACAGCCTGCATCAAGTGTGTTTTGCCAAGACCCACACCGCCATAGATGAACAGGGGGTTGTATCCGCAACCGGGGTTCTCGGCGATTTGCATCGCGGCTGCGCGGCCGAAATGATTGGACTTGCCCTCGACAAAGCTCTCGAAGTTGTAGTTCGGGTTGAGCTGCGAGCAGAAGGTGGTGTCGCGTACGCGCGCAGGCTGGGTTTGCGCGCCTGCCACACGGTGATTCGGGGCAGGCGAGACGTGCTGCTGTCGGATTGGATCAGTTGGCTCGGAATCGGAATCACCGGCAGTGGCCAGTTGCCGGCCAACCGGCGCGTGATTGCCCACAGCGAGCTCGACGATGGCGCCAGCACCAACAACAGACCGCGCAATGCCCTCGATCTGCGGCAAGTAGTGTTTGGTTACCCAATCGAGTACGAAACGGTTTGGTGCCAATAGCGTCAGTGTATTGGCGGATGACTCGACCTGCAGTGGCTTGATCCAGGTATCGAGCTGTCGCGGCGTCAGTTCGGTTTCGAGCTGAGCCAGGCAGGCGCTCCAGAGGGAATCGGTCAAAAGGGTCTCCAGCGTTGCGTCGTAGCGCAACAATCTCGGTGGCGCTTGGGCAAGACGTCGAGGCGTCTGATGTCCACCAAGGCAGTGTTGGTCGTGGCAGGTCCCACAGGCGGGCGATCCTCGCCAGTGGTGCAGCCGTCCGCAGGAGGCTGTTCGACAAGCGGTGAGGGCCACGTGCTGTTGCTAGTCTATCGCGCCTGATGGCAGTTATCCACAGGCGATTCGTCGTCAGGCCAAGTGAAATAATTTTGACTGGTGGCGCTGGTCGTAATATTCTTATCGGCTTTGCTTTTGCCAGAGCTCGAACAGAGGATCAGGCCATGAAACGTACATTCCAACCCAATACCTTGCGCCGCAAGCGCACGCACGGATTCCGCGCCCGTATGGCGACCCGTGGTGGCCGCGCCGTGATCCGTGCCCGCCGCGCGAAAGGTCGCAAGCGCCTCGCGCCGTCCTGAGCCTTTGACACAGGCCGCTTTGCACGGATCGGCTGCGATCCGATGCTTCGGTCGTGACAGACGCCTGCTCAAGCCGGCCGAGTTCCAACGCGTACTCAAGAAAGGTGCGCGCGCCGGTGGAGCGTATTTTCGCGTCATTGCTGTGCGCGGCGAGCACCCTCAAGGCCGCCTGGGTCTTGCGATAGCCAAGCGTTCACTCAAACGTGCAGTCGACCGGAATCTCGCCAAGCGGGTCATCCGCGAGAGCTTCCGACACCAGGACGCCGCCGTGCTCGGCGGGCTGGACGTTGTCGTCATGGCGAACCCGGGGGTGCGCAGCGCATCACTCGCTGCGCTTCGTGACGATATCGACCGGCAACTGAATCGGATTCGCCTAAAATGCGACGCGTCCTGATCCTGCCGATCCGTTTCTATCAACTCTGCATCAGTCCGTACTTTCCTGCCAGTTGTCGGTATCATCCCACCTGTTCGGCGTATGCGATTGAAGCGCTCAGTCGACATGGCGCACTTCGCGGTACCCGGCTCGCGGTCTGGCGGATTGTGCGCTGCAATCCCTGGAGTTTGGGGGGGTGTGACCCCGTCCCCCCGGCCACAGAGCCCCCCGCTAACACTCAGCAGTCTCAATAACCCGTATGGACAACCAACGCCTGTTTCTCTACGCCGGACTCGGTCTGATGCTCATGCTGATCTGGCAGACCTGGCAGCTCGACTACCACTACACACCACCCGTTGAAACGCACCAGGGAAGCGATTCCACGGGCGTGACAGCGACCGCCCCGGTGGACAACGGAGCGGGTTCCTTGCCCAGCGATGTGGTGCCGGCGGGCCAGTCTGATGGCGCGGTTGCCCCGTTGGAGAACACCGCCGGCTCACCCGGCCAACGCGTTCGGGTCCAGACCGACGTGCTCGACATTGAAATCGACACCCTCGGCGCCAATCCGGTTCTGGTCGAACTGCGAGATTACCCTGAGACACTCGAAAATCCCGATCAGCTGGTGCGGGTAATCGAGGCAAGCCCGAACCGATTGATTCAGGTGCAAAGCGGCTTGCAGGCGAGAGACGGGCAGGGGAGCGCACCGACTCATCGCGATCTCTTTTCCGTTAGCGCCGATGAATACCGTCTTGGTGAAGGCGAAAACGAAATCCGCGTGCCGTTCCAGTGGGTTGATGGTGGTGTCGAGGTGACCAAAACCTGGGTCTTCCGTCGCGACAAGTACGGTTTCGATGTCGAGTACGACGTGGTGAACAACAGCGGGGCCGTGTGGCAGGGCTGGCACTACGGGCAGTTGTTGCGCTCGGCGGTGGGAGACGATGCGAGCGATGGCTTTATTCGGTCTTTCACCGGTGGCGTGCTCAGTACGCCCGAAGAGGTCTACGAGAAAATCGACCTGGAAGACATTGCCGAGAAGAATCTCAGGACCGTCGCCAATGGCGGTTGGGTCGCGATGATTCAACACTACTTCGGCACTGCCATGGTCCCCGAACAGGGGCAGGACACGACCTTCTACAGCAACTATGTTCGCGCGTCAGATCGGTACATTCTCGGCGCGGCCTCTCCGGCTGTAACCCTGCAGCCCGGGGAGTCGGCGCGGTTCACATCCACCGTATTTGCTGGTCCGAAAATACAGGATAGGTTGGAATCCTATGCCGAGAACCTCCGTCTGACCGTCGACTTTGGCTACCTCACTGTGCTGGCACAGCCGTTGTTCTGGTTGCTCAAGAAAATCCACGGGTTTGTCGGCAACTGGGGCTGGGCGATCGTGCTGTTGACCTGCACCATCAAGGCCTTCTTCTACAAGCTATCGGAGATGGGATACAAGTCGATGGCGCGCATGAAAGCGTTGCAGCCGAAAATGGCCGAACTCAAGGAGCGCCATGGCGACAACCGCGAGAAAATGGGCCAGGCGACCATGGAGCTCTACAAGAAGGAGAAGGTGAATCCTCTGGGCAGTTGTTTCCCGATGCTGATTCAGATCCCGGTCTTCATCGCGCTCTACTGGATGCTCATCGAATCCGTTGAGTTGCGCCAGGCACCGTGGCTGCTGTGGATAGACGATCTGGCGAGCAAGGACCCGTATTTCGTGCTTCCGGTCCTGATGGGTATCTCGATGTTCGTGCAGCAGCGCCTTAACCCGGCACCGGTCGACCCCATCCAGCAGAAGGTCTTCATGATCATGCCCTGGATGTTCATGTTCTTTTTCATGTTTTTCCCAGCCGGGCTGGTGCTCTACTGGATCGTCAACAACGTCTTGTCGATCGCGCAACAGTGGTACATCACACGCGTGGTGATCGGGGAGAGCGAGTCCAAAGCCGCGTGACGTGAGCTCGCCGGTCGAGACCATTGTCGCGGTGTCGACGCCACCCGGTCGTGGCGGCGTCGGCATCGTTCGGCTCAGTGGGACCGATGCCCGCCGCATTGCCGAAACGGTGTGCGGTTGCCGCCTTCAGCCTCGACGGGCGCGCTATCGCCACTTTTCAGATGCTGACGGAGAGGTGCTCGACGACGGCGTTGCACTGTGGTTTCCGGCGCCTGCGTCCTATTCCGGAGAGGACGTTGTCGAACTGCAAGGGCACGGCAACCCGGTCCTGCTCGATGCGCTGGTCGCGCGCTGTTGTGCCCTCGGCGCGCGCTTGGCGCGGCCGGGCGAATTCACTGAGCGTGCCTTTCTGAACGATCGCCTCGACCTCGCCCAGGCGGAGTCGGTGGCTGATTTGATCAACGCCAGCACCGCAACTGCCGCTCGCGCCGCTGCCCGGGCGGTGCAAGGTGAGTTATCCACAGCTGTGGATAACCTTGCAACGGCGCTGACGGAGCTGCGTGTGCACGTCGAATCCGCGCTCGATTTTCCGGATGAGGACATCGACTTTCTCGCCGAGGAGCCGGTTCGACGCCACATGTCAGCCGTTGTTGATCAAGCGACGCAATTGCTGGCCCGTGCAGCGGCAGGTGCCCGACTTCACGAGGGCGCACTCGTAGTTCTGGCGGGTCAGCCAAATGTCGGAAAATCCAGCCTGCTCAACACGCTTGCCTCGCGTGATGTCGCGATCGTCACGGACGTGCCCGGTACGACACGCGACGTGCTGCGCGTTGCACTCGATATCGATGGCCTTGCAGTCGAATTGGTCGACACCGCGGGGCTCCGGGATGCAACCGACGCGGTGGAGCGGGAAGGCGTGAGGCGTACGCGTGAACAACTGGCGCAAGCCGATGCAGTGTTGCTGGTATTTGACGCGTCTGTGGGCGTGACTGACGCCGAGCGGGAGCTGGCTGAGAACTGCGGCGACATGCCTCTCGCCTGGATCGGCAACAAGTCGGATCTGCTTGCCGTCAATTCAGAGGCCACCTCGGCAACCGTGGCGGTGTCGGCACTCCACGGGACGGGTCTGGCCGAAGTGCGGACAACTATTGCCCGGTTGCTCGGGCACGACGGGGCGATGAAAGACGGCGTAGTCAGCGCCAGACGTCGGCATGTCGATGCGCTCGAAAACGCAACCCGTCTGCTCCAGTTGGCTCAGACTCAGTTGTTCGCCGGTGTGGGTGGAGAACTTGTCGCAGACGATTTGCGCAATGCACACGCGTCATTGGAATCCATCACCGGCCGCTTCACCGCAGATGACCTGCTTGGCGAGATCTTTTCCGCGTTCTGCATCGGAAAATAGGCTGGTTCTATGAAAATCTGGCCAGTAGCTGAATCAACGGACCACTCTGGCCCCGAGCTTGCACAGAAACATCCGTGATCAGTCGGTGTGGGCCCCTCTGTCCCCGGTCTGATCCAGCCAACCTGAGCGGAACACAATGGCCAAGGCCGAGTGATGACCGCCAAACACGCCAGCTGCGGATGCCCTGATGAACAAAATGTTATCAACACCCACCCGAATCAAACACGAACGCGAAATCACCGTTCTTCTGACAACCTTGAGCGAGCACACCACTGCGTGCGAGCGGCAGATCTCAGAGCTTGAGAAATCGCTGAAACGCGAAACCACGGCAGTCAGCAACCACAAGCGCGCTGCGCGCAAGATGGAACAACAGATCAACGCGTTGGAGAAGCGGGTTGAGAGCTCAAAGGAAGAGGCCGCTGCCCTTGCAACCGACCTCAAGCTCGCCAAGGCGGCCCACAAGGCGCTCGAAAAAGACGTGGCATCCGCGCTGGCCAGTTGCGCGTCTCTCGAGTCTCGCCTCGCCACTGCAAACGCCGAGAAAGACTCACTCGCTGGTGAGCTCAGCGCTGCTCTTGCCGCAACTGATGCGGTCAAACAGGAACTGTCGCAGCGAGACGCAGAACTCGCTAACGCACAGGCTGACATCGAAAGCTACGAATCGATGGTGTCTGATTTCCGCGAAACTGACCGTGCCCTGCGCGAGCGGATTGCCCTGTTGGAATCGCAACTGTCCGATGAGCGAACCAAAGCCGGCAAGGATCTGTTGCTTCGGATCATGGAACTCGAAACCATGCTCGACGCAGAGCGCAACAAGGTTAGCGATCTGCAGGAATTGCCAAGCGTGGTGAAACTCGAAACCACGGCAGCGGCAGCGAATGCATCAAGCGTCAAGACGCGCCGCCGCGTGAGCGGTCAGGGCAGCTGACCAATTCTCGCGCCCGGTACACACCGGGCGCAGAACACCTGCTGGGAGCGCCGATTACTCAGTCGGCCAACAGATCGAGGCGTTGACCGTCGCGAGCGATGTCTGCTGGCCAGTCGTGTGCTGTGTTCAGATAGTCGGCTAGTCCACTTTTCGCCTTGTTGTTGCCGTGAACAAGGTAGATGGGCGGCTTGCTATCAAAGCCGCGCAACCACCGCATCAAGTCTCCCTGATCGCCGTGTGCTGACAGCCCTCCAACCGTGTGGGTTTTGGCCCGGTTTTCAATCCACTGTCCGTGGATCTTGACCTTGTCTTCCTGATTGACAAGCCTGCCACCCAGTGTGCCCGGTGATTGGTATCCACAGATCACGATGTGGGTTCGCGGGTTGGACAGGTTGTTTTTCAAGTGGTGCATGATCCGGCCACCCGTGCACATGCCTGAGCCGGCGATTACAATAGCACCGCGCTTGTATTGCGCGATGGCCTTGCTGTCGTCTACCGAGCGACTGAAATTGAGATTGTGCAGGCGCGGCATGTCGTGAATGCCTTTGCG
>CALDHJ010000516.1 GCA_937941555.1 uncultured Granulosicoccaceae bacterium
TACGACCAGGGCGAGTTCGAGAGCGCCGGCAACCGCTTCGAATTCGAGTTTCTCACCTACAACCTCGTCTTCGCCCATTCCGGGTTGCCGCGCGGACTGCCGTTCTGGCAGCGCGGCCTCGCGGGGCTGATCAACGGCAACCGCGACTGGCACCAGCTCGACCACTACGTTGCCGCCACCCTTGCACTGCGCAACGGCGAGCTGATTGCCGTGACGCTACAACAACACAACTACCTCACCACCTACCGCATACCGACAGACATCGCACCGGACGACAGCGGGCGTTTGCGCTTCGACATCGCCATCGGCTCGAACGAGCTCTACCCTCACGCAAGCGAACGCACGCGCCACCCGACGGTGTCCTTCATCACCGCTGACAACATCGAATTCGTCATGACCGGGCAAGACAAACCGATGCTCGGCGCCTTCGATGTAACCGACGGCACCGAGGAGCCGGACTACAGCCTGCAGTTCCTGCCACCGTCGGATGCCTTCTACGGTTTCCGTGGCACCCTCGGTGCGAAGCGGATGCTGCCCGGTCGCAGCGGACCACCCGGCGCCGACTACAACACCCTGCCCGCGATCAAACCCTACGCCACAGCCATGGCCGTCGGCTGGCGCGGCACAACGCCAGACGCTGCCAAGGCCAGGATGGCGGCGCTCATGGACGGCTGGACGATTCACCCGGAGGGCGTCCAGGCTGCCATCGACGCCTTTGTCGTCGACCTGAATCTGCAACCCTGACAATCACCATCGAGGAACCCCCATGGATCTTGGAATAGCCGGCAAGCACGCCATCGTCTGCGCGGCGTCACGCGGCCTCGGTCGCGGGTGCGCCGAGGCACTCGCCGCAGAGGGCGTCAACCTTGTCATAAACGGGCGCACTCCGGACACACTCAACGCAACGGCCGACGCGTTGCGCGCGCAATACGGCATCGACGTTACGGCTGTCGCCGCCGACATCGGCAGCGAGGACGGCCGGGCAGCGGTCATTGCCGCCTGCCCCGAACCCGACATCCTCGTCAACAACAACGGCGGGCCGCCGCCGGGCAACTGGGCCGATTGGGGACGCGACGACTGGCTCGGTGCAGTCGAGCAGAACATGATCACACCGATCATGATGATCAACGCACTGCTGCCTGGCATGATGGCGCGCGGCTGGGGCCGCGTCGTCAACATTACGTCCCAGTCGGTGAAATCGCCGATCCCAGTGCTCGGCCTGTCAAACGGCGCGCGCGCCGGGCTGACCGGATTTGTCGCCGGCACCGCACGCCAGGTGGCCGGCAGCGGTATCACGGTCAACAACTTGCTGCCCGGCATCCACGCCACAGACCGCGCCATCGCACTCGATCAGGGGGTCGCCAACGCACAGGGCATTTCCCCCGAACAGGCGAAGCAGAACCGCGAGGCCACGATCCCGGTCGGCCGCTACGGCACCGCAGCGGAATTCGGCGCGACCTGCGCGTTTCTGTGTTCGCAACACGCAGGCTTCATAATCGGTCAGAATGTCCTGCTCGACGGCGGCGCGATCAACACCACGCTCTGACGCCCGATCGGCCGGCGCCACACCCGCCGGCCGAATCCCTGTGCTCCGGTGCGATACGGTTTCGCCCTCAGCCGAACCCCACTGAGGCAACTCCACCGTGCTGAGCCGAAACGACGTCACCGCCATGCTGCTGATGGCCGCGGGTATCGGCTCGCTCGTGACCATGGACGCCGCGGTGAAGGAGCTCGTCACCGCCGGCATACACGCGGTGCAGCTGATCGCTCTGCGCGCCGTACTCATCACCACCGCAATCTATCTGCTCTTCCGCGCACGCGGTAACGCCGACACCCTTGTACCGAAGCGCTGGGGCTGGCAGGTTGCCCGTTCGGTGGTGGGCTTCATTGCCCCGTGTGCCTTCTTCATGTCGCTCGCCTACCTGCCACAGGCCGACGCGACAGTGCTGTTTTTCTCGGCCCCTCTGATCGTGACCGTGTGCTCGGTCTGGCTGCTCGGCGAGCGCTTCGGATTGCACCGCTGGATTGCCGTCGGTGTCGGCTTTGTGGGCGTCGTGATCGCACTCGACCCCGAGGGCGGACAAGACCTGCGCGGTTACGCGCTCGCCGCAATCGGCAGCCTCGCCTACGCCGCGCTCTTTCTGCTCGGCAAAGTGTTGTCACGCACCGAGAGCACCGCCTCTCTGGTGATGGCCTACAACCTCGGCACCGGTGCGGTCGGGCTCGCGTTGCTACCGTGGTTCTGGGTGCCGATGTCGTCCTATCAGTGGCTGATCCTGGGTGTGTTGGCTCTGCTCGCGGTCATTGGCCACTTTTGCGTGACCGAAGCCTTTGCGCGCGCCGACGCGTCGCTTCTGTCACCGATCGAATACACCACGCTGTTCTGGGCCGTGGCCTACGACTGGCTGCTCTGGCAACACGCGCCGAACGGACAAACGCTGCTCGGCGGCAGCGTGGTGATCCTCGCAGGACTGTATTTCATCCACCGCGAACGCCTCGCCAAACGCCCACCAGACAGCTCAGAGCAACCCACAACAGACTGAGCGTACGCACGCGCAGTGGCCATAGACTGTGGCAGCGCTGGCCTTGCGGCCGGTCGTGCGAACCGCCGGCAATTAATCCGCAGTCGGTCCGAACGGACCAAAGCTTGCGAACTATACTCCGGTCCCACACCGCACCCGCCCGACATGCACGCAGACGCCAACCGCGATCGATTGCTCAATGCGCCTCTCGTGCGGCTCTTCCCGAAGCTTGCCCTCCCGATCGCGCTCGGCCTGCTCGTGCACGGCCTCTACAGCTTTGTCGACGCGATATTCGTTGCACGCTTCATCGGCACCGTGGAGTTCGGCGGCGTGTCGGCGGCCTTTCCGGTCTACATGCTGCTGATCGCACTGAATTCGGCGATCGGCAGCGGCATGGCCTCTCTCGTGGCGCGCCAACTCGGTGCCAACGACCGCGCCGGCGCGCACCAGACCTTCAACACAACGTTGCTCTTTGCCGCCGTGTTCGGCGCTGCACTCGGCGCGCTCTTGTGGTTCGGGCAGTCACAGCTCTTCGAGTGGATGGCGCTGCCCGAGGCGCTGCGCACCTCAGCGCGCGAGTACCTGACCCCGATCACAGCCGTTGCCGCAATCAGCTTTGTCAGCGGTGTTCTCAGCGACGGTTTGCGCGCCATGGGTGAGATGCCGCGCGTGATGCGGCTGATGTTGTTCTCGGCGCTGCTCAACATCGCGCTCGACGCCCTCTTTATCGTGGTGTTCGGCTGGGGCGTACCGGGTGTCGCCTGGGCTACGGTCGTGACCATCGTGGTCACCCTGCTCTACGCCACCTTTCTGTTTCACCGCCGCACCTACCCGGCTCAACCCGATCGCACAGCCATGCGCTGGCACTGGCCGACCGTAAGGCAAGTGGTTGTACTCGGCGCACCAGTGGTGCTGAGCCACACGGGTTACGCCGTCGGCATTGCCGCAATCAACATCGCGACCACCCACGCCGCACCCGCCGCCGATGCCGACCTCTGGATCAGTGCCAACGGCGTGATTCAGCGCGTGTTCATGCTCCTCTTTCTGCCGGTGATGGGCATGATGATCGCGTTGCAGACCCTCGCGGGATACAACTACGGCGCGGGCCAGCACCAGCGCGTGCGGCAAGCGCTCACCGTTGCACTTGGCTACAGCGCGCTCTACACCGTGCCCATCGCACTCGTGATGGTGATCTCCCCGCACACGGTGTTCGCAATTTTCGGCGACGATGCGGCACTCATGCAGACCAGCGAAATCATCGCCCGCGTGGTCTACCTGAGCTTTCCGCTGATCGGTGTGATTCTGATGGTGCCGGCGTTGATGCAGGCGACCGGCCACGCGCTCGTTGCGGTGGCGCTCTACGCCACACACACCTGGCTGATCATGCTGCCGGTTCTGACAACCTTTACGCTGTCCTACCAGCTGCCCGGTGTGCGCTGGGCATTGCCGGTAACCGACACCCTGAGCGTGCTGGTGATGGTGTTGACCTACCTGATCGTGTTTCGCGATCACCCGTCGACGCGAGCTGCGACCACGCCAACCACGGTGGCCGCGCGCGGCGCGCCGGGACGCTGAGGCCCCTCACGCGCTGGCATGAGGCGCGGCCTGCGAAGCCGGGACCACCTCTTTTTCATGCAACCGCGTCACTTCGCCCGGCGTTGCGCCCGGAGAAAATGCAGCCCCCGAGAAAGGTGCCCTCGAGCGCGTTGTAACCATGGTATCCGCCGCCACCGAATCCGGCCGCTTCACCCACGGCAAAGAGGCCGGGCACCGCTTCGCCATCCGATCCGATCATCTGGCTGTCGAGGTTGGTGTGCAGGCCGCCGAGCGTCTTGCGGGTCAACACGTGCAACCGCACGGCGATCAGCGGGCCGTTCGACGGGTCGAGGTACTTGTGTGGTTTGGCGGTGCGAATCAGTTTGTCACCGCGGTAGTGTCGCGCCGCGTGGATCGCCATCATCTGCGCGTCTTTGGTGAAGGGGTTGTCGATCTGGGCATCGCGCGCGGTGATCTGGTGGCGGATGTGCGCTTCATCGAGCAAATTTTCACCCGTGAGCGCATTCATGCGCGCGACCAGCGTCGTGAGATCGTCCGCCACGATGAAGTCCTCGCCGTGTTCCTTGAACGCCTCGACCGGATCGGTGGCGCGGCTGCCCGAGAGTACCCGTTGCTGGATGACCGATTTCCAACTGCCGGATGTAAAATCCGGATTCTGCTCAGAGCCCGACAGCGCGAACTCTTTCTTGATGACTTTTTGCGTGAGGATGAACCAGCTGTAGTCGTAGCCCGTTTCGAGAATCGCCTTGAGCGTGCCCATGCTGTCGAATCCCGGCAGTGCGGGAGGCCGAAAGCGGCTGCCGCGCGCGTCGAACCACATCGACGACGGACCGGGCAGAATGCGGATGCCGTGACGCGGCCAGATCGGGTCCCAGTTCTTGACCCCCTCCGTGTAATGCCACATGCGATCGCCGTTGATCACCTGGCCACCCGCGGACTCACTGATGCCGATCATGCGCCCGTCGACGTGGGCCGGCACACCCGCCACCATGTTCGCCGGCGCCGCGCCGAGGCGCTCTTTGGGCCAGGCTTGACGTACCAGGTCGAAATTGCCACCGATACCGCCAGAGCCCACCACCACTGACGCTGCGTGCAACTGAAAATCCCCCACGGCCTCGCGGTTGGTTGGCGCGCCCTGCACGGCATCGTCCGGTGCCAGCACGGTACCGCTGACGCCGCTCGCGGCGCCGCCGGTCATGTCGATGCGGTCGACCTGGTGACGGTACCGAATCGATAGCGATCCGCTCGCCTGGTGTGCCTCACAGCGACGAATGAAGGGCGCAAGCACACCGGGACCGGTGCCCCAGGTGATGTGAAAGCGCGGCACGGAGTTGCCGTGTTCAGTGGCGAAGCCGCCACCGCGTTCGGCCCACCCCACCACCGGGAACCAGCGCATGCCCATGCCGTGCAGCCACGACCGCATCTCGCCGCTTGCAAAATCGACATAGGCGTCCGCCCACTGGCGCGGCGACGCGTCCTCGGGACGATCGAACTGCGCCGAGCCCATCCAGTCGCCGAGTGCCAGCGCGTGGTTGTCGCGCACCCCCATGCGGCGCTGCTCGGGGGTGTCGACCATGAACAATCCGCCGAGCGACCAGAAGGCTTGCCCGCCGAGGTTTTGTGGCCCCTCCTGATC
>CALDHJ010000517.1 GCA_937941555.1 uncultured Granulosicoccaceae bacterium
GGTCAGCATCATTTCTGTCATGCGATCGGCGCCCAGCAAGCGCCCGACGCGTGCTGTTGCGCCGCCGCCAACGAAAATTCCGCGCCGGCCTTCCGGCAACTGGAAAACGGTTGAGGGTTCGGCAATACGTACGTGGGTTGCTGCAGCGAGCTCCAATCCCCCGCCGATCACGGCACCGAACAGGGCCGAGACGACAACCAGCCCGCCGAACTGGATCTTGTCCATGACCCCTTGCCAGTGCCGCGAGTGGTGAAGATTCTCTTCCGCACTGCGAAGTACGTGTTCGGACAAGTCGAGACCAGAACAGAAGTGCCCCGCCGTGCCGGCCAGAACCACAACCCGAACCGACTCAGGCGGCTGTGAGAAGAAGGCATCGAGCGCGTTCAGCAGGGCATCGCTCATCGCATTGCGTTTGTCGGGCCGATTGATCGTCAGCCTTGCAATGTGGCCGTCTACCTCGATCTGCAGAATGGAATCTGTCATGCGGTGATGCTCTATCGGGGTGGGAGACGCACGGCGCCGTCAAGTCGAATGGTGGTGCCGTTCAGAAACGGGTTGCGGACAATGTCTTCTGCCAGGTGGGCGAATTCCTCGGCTCGCCCCAACCGCGGCGGAAAGGGAATGTTTGCCGTAATCTGCGCAGACACCTCCGGCGGCAGACCGTCCATCATCGGGGTCTGGAACAGCCCCGGTGCGATGGTCATGACACGGATACCGGTCTTGGCGAATTCACGCGCCGCCGGCAGGCACATGGACGCGACGGCACCTTTGGAAGCCGCGTAGGCCGATTGCCCTAGCTGCCCGTCTTCAAAGGCGACCGATGCGGTGTTGATAATGACGCCTCGCTCACCGTCGTCGTTGGCCGGTGGCAATCCCTGCATGGCACGGGCGCCATGACTCATGACGTTGTAGGTGCCGAACAAGTTGACGCGCACCGTGCGCTCGAACAAGCCGGTGGACAGTTTTCCCTCGCGACCAACGATGCGCGCTGCCGTGCCGATGCCGGCACAGTTGACCACGATCCGCGGTGCCGCGCCCATCGCGTCCAGCACGGTCGCGAATGCCGCTTCAACGCTCGCTTCGTCGCTGACATCCGTTTCGACCGCCAGGCCACCAATGCTCTCGGCCACGGCGTTGCCTCGAGTAGCGTCGAAATCCAGAATCGCGACCCGAGCCCCCCGAGCGGCGAGACGCCTCGCCGTGGCTTCACCCAGACCGCTGCCACCACCCGTGACAACGGCAATCTGATCAGCTGTGTCCATGCCCATGTTCCTATAACAGTTATGCGATATAACTATCATAGCCCCAAGCGGTACGCAACGACACTTCAGCTGGTATGGGCTCGGCGATATGGCTATACGAGGCGACGACACCAACGGTTCAGGTCGGCACTCGCGTTTTGGCGTAGGACGCGTTGAGCGCTGAAGCACTGAACGCGAACAGGCCTGTCCAGATGGCGGCAAAGCCGATCCAGTGCGCGGTGCTGATGGGCTCGTCGTACAGCAACCAGCCGAGCAGAAACTGCAAGCTTGGTGTGATGTAGAACAGAATACCCAACAACCCGAGCGGCAGCGACCGCGCGCCGACACCGTAGGCCAACAAAGGCAAGGCGGTGACGAGCCCCCCGCCCAGAAGCAACCACGTCGTCAGTGCATCGCCTGCTGCAAAGGCGTTCTCGCCGGCGTTGAACTGCCAGGCCAACCAGGCGATGGAGATGGGCACGAGTGCCAGGGTCTCCAGAAACAAGCCCGAGACCGGTCCGGTGGGTGCGCGCTTGCGCAGCAGGCCGTAGAACCCGAAGCTCACGCCGAGCCCGATGCCGATCCACGGCAAGGTGTCAGAGCCAATGGCGATGATGGCTACCCCTAGCGCCGCCAGTGCGACCGCCAGTCGTTGCACGCGGTTGAGGGTTTCGCCGAGCACGATCGCACCGAGTGCCACACTGAACAACGGGGCGAGAAAATAGCCCAGGCTCGCTTCCACTACGCGTTCGTTGGCGACCGACCAGATATACAAGCCCCAATTAAAACCGACCAGCGCCCCAGAGAGTCCGTGCAGGGCGAAGACGCGCGGTGAGCGCAAGACCTCGAGCACACTGGAACGGCGCCGCATTGACACAACGACGACGCACAGCAACACGACCACGCACCAGATGTTGCGGTGCATCAGGACTTCAACGGAATCGACGTGTTCCAGCCATTTCCAATAGGCCGGAAACAGGCCCCACAGAATGACCGCCATCAGGGCGCAGACCAGGCCGCGTCGGGTGTCACTCACTCGGTCATCTCAACAGGTTGGTCTGGCAATGGAGGCAGGGCTCGTCAATGGGTCGCACACACCGGATTCGGCGTGCGCAGGGTGTCGCCAGTGTAGTGTTGATTGTGGCCGCGCGCCCCGTTTATCGATGCGCTCGCGAGGGTTGTCGTCGGGCGCATTTGATGCGACTGTCTGCGTTCACGCAGCGAGGGCACACGCATGGATGTGACCGAACACCCCGATCTCGGCATTGTGCTGGCCGACGGCACCCGCTTGTCTGCCCGGGCCTGGCTGCCCGAGACCGACGAACCGGTACCGGCGATTCTCGAGTACCTGCCCTACCGCAAACGCGACAGCACGGTTGAGCGCGACGCCCTGACTCACCCGTGGTTCGCCGAGAACGGCTACGCGTGCCTGCGCGTTGACACGCGCGGAAACGGCGACTCCGAAGGGCTGATGTTCGATGAATACACCGAAGTTGAACTCGCCGACTGCGAAGCCGTGATCGACTGGATCGCAACGCAACCCTGGTGCAGTGGCGCGGTCGGCATGATGGGCATCTCGTGGGGCGGTTTCAATTCCCTGCAGCTCGCTGCCCGGCAGCCCGCTGCACTCAAGGCCATCGTGACCTTGTGCTCGACCGTTGACCGCTTTGCCGATGACATCCACTACAAGGGCGGCTGCCTGCTCAACGAGAACCTCGGCTGGTCGGCGACGATGTTCTCCTATTCCTCTCGCCCGCCCGACCCGGCGCTGGTCGGCGATGCGTGGCGTGAAATGTGGCTCGATCGCGTGCGCAACCTGCCGATGTTGGCGGCGACCTGGCTCGAACACCCGACGCGCGACGACTACTGGCGTCATGGCTCGGTCTGCGAGGATTTCGCGTCCATTCAGGCCGCAACCCTTGCGGTTGGCGGTTGGGGGGATGCCTACGTGAACGCGGTGCCCGCACTGGTCGAGAATCTCTCGGCGCCAGTCAAGGGCATCACCGGACCCTGGGTACACAAGTATCCGCATTTCGCCGCGCCCGAACCGCGTATCGGGTTTCTGCAGGAGGCGCTGCGCTGGTGGGATCGCTACCTCAAGGGTGTGGAAAACGGTGTGGAGAACGAGCCGGACTGGCGCGGCTACCTGCTTGAATCGAGCCGACCGCAAGCCTGGTACGCCGAGCGTGCAGGCAACTGGGTCGGGCTCAACCGCAATGCCGTACATGACACCACGATTCTTCACGCCACACACGACAACCGCCTGGCTGACGAGTCGCCTACTACCCCACTCGCCTGCCCCGTTGCCACGCCCGCGATCGGCGGCCTGCACGCCGGGGAGTTCTGCGCCATCTGGCTCGGCCCGGAAATGCCGGACGATCAATGCGCCGACGACGCACTGGCTGCCTGTTTCGATACCGCTCCGCTCGAGAAGAACCTGCCCGTTGTCGGGCGTCCGCGGGTGCGCGTGCGCCTGCAGAGCGATCAGCCGGTGGCGCAGTTGGCGGTTCGTCTGTGCGATGTGCAACCGGACGGCGCGAGCAGCCGCGTGAGTTACGGCGTGTTGAACTTGTGCCAGCGGCAGGGCCACGACTCGCACATTCCGCTGACGCCCGGGGAGAGTGTTGACGCGGTGATCGAGCTGAACCACTGCGCACTGGATTTCGCTGCCGGCAACCGCTTGCGGGTTGCCGTGTCGAGTGACTACTGGCCACTGGTCTGGCCGTCGCCGGTCAAGGCGACCTTGACGCTCGAGTCACTCTCGGTCGAGTTGCCGGGCCTGCCCGCCGATCACCGCGACGACGTGGTCTTCGAGCCCCCGGTGAGTGCGCCTGCGCGCGGCAAGGATGTGTTGCGCGAACCGTCTCACCAACGCCGGGTAGAGCACGATCTGATCGACGGCACTGTCGCGCTCGTGATCGAGGACGACTTTGGTGAGGACCGCGATCACGGCCACGGACTCGTGACCGGCAGCGTCGGGCGCGAACGATGGACCATTGACCCGGACAATCCACTCAGTGCCTGTGGCGAGACCCATTGGACTCAAACCCTGTCACGTGACGACTGGTCGGTGCGGACCGAAACGCGATTGCGACTCACGAGCGATGAACAGGCATTCCACCTCACGGGAGACATTGAAGCCTTCGAGGGCGATGAGCGGGTGTTGCACCGGGAGCTCTCGCAAACCATTCCGCGCGTCAGTTAAGACAAGCCTGCAAGAACCAGTATCGCTCCGGTTCGCTTCGCGAAGCCGTGGCTCCCACAGGTGTGGTGCCGGCGCTATCTTGTGGGAGCAATGTCCTCGGCGGAACCGAGACGCGAGGCGGCCATCCTCGCGAAACCTGTCTTGGAAATTGCAAAGACGGCGGAACGGCTATCTGCACGATGGCAACAGTGAGTGACTTGCCCTGTTCCGGGCCTGTATCGCTCCGGTTCGCTTCGCGAAGCCGTGACTCCCACAGGTGTGCGGCGGTGGATATTTTCAGCGCATGTATCGCTCCTCAAGGAGGAGCTCCCACAGTTGGGCCAGTACCGCACGTTCAAGCATTGCGCATTACCTGTGGGAGCGCACCCGTGGGGCGCGATGCGATGCTGATTGGCGAGAAACTGTCGATGGTCTGTCGGCTGCGCTCAATCGGTCGGGGCGTTTGGAAAAAAGAGCTGCTGCTCATCAACGCGGTAGGCAGCAATTGCCGCCTGACCCGCGTCACCGGTCAGCCAGACGATGAATCGGGTTGCCGCCTCGTGGTCCACGCTTGGGCAGTGTGCCGGGTCGATGTCGATCACGCCGTATTGGTTGAACAGCTGCGCGTCGCCTTCGAGCACGATGCGGTGTGCCTGTTTGTTGCCGAATTTGATCCAGGTGGCGCGGTCAGTGAGCGTGTAGGCGTTGGATTCGACAGCGATGTTGAGTGTCGCGCCCATACCGGTACCTGTTTCGAGGTACCACTGACCGCTGTGCGGATCGGGCTCGATCCCCGCGCCCTGCCAGAGCGCGCGCTCTTTCTTGTGCGTCCCGGAGTCGTCCCCGCGCGAGATGAACGGCAGGCGCCGGGCGTAGATCACCTCGAGACCCACGGCGACCGGCATGTCGAGATCGAGCTCCGCCGGGTTGTCAGACGGGCCGATCAGAACGAAGTCGTTGTACATCACATCTCTGCGCTCGCGCCCATAACCAGCCTCGACAAAGGCCTGTTCTGCAGAAGTGGCGTGCACCAGCAACACATCCGCGTCGCAGTTGCGCGCATTGCGAATGGCCTGTCCGGTACCGACGGCGACGACACGCACGATGTCGCCGGTGGCATCGGTGTATTGCGGCAACAGGTCGTCGTAGAGCCCCGAGTTTTGCGTCGAGGTGGTTGATTGCAACAACAGCGGGCCGGCATAAGCGCTACCGGCTACACTCGACAACAGGCCGAAACACAGCACACTGAGTCGGGTCAGAGCAGGCATAAGGGTCACTCGAGGTAGTCGCCACGCACAAACGCGGCTGCAGCGGGATTGGGGGGTGAATCGAAAAAGCGCGGGGTGTCGCAGTCGGCGATGAGCGCACCCTTGTGCATCAACACCGTGCGGTTGCAGAGCCTTCGTGCAAGCGCGAGATCATGGGTGATCAGGAGCAGCGTTCGGCCCGCTTCGCAGGCTTCTCGTATCAGCGATTCAACGTGGCGCGACGCGGTGTGGTCGAGGCTCGCAGTCGGCTCGTCGAGCAACAGGCAATCGGGCTCGAGGACGAGTGCGCGAGCGAGTGCGAGGCGCATGCGCTCCCCGCCCGACAACACCCGCGCCGAGCGCTGAGCCATGTCGCCGAGTTGGCAGAGCGCGAGCGCCTGTTCGATTTTCGCCGCCAGCGCGCGACGGTCGAGGCGCTGTGCGCCGTGGTGTTCGAGGGCAAAACGCAGGTTTGCGCTGACGCTGCGTCGCAGCATCAAGGGCTGCTGCATGACCACACCGCACCGCTTCAACACGGCATCAGAGGGCGCCTGCCCGGCCCAGGACACCGCGCGCGTGGCGTCTGCGTCCAAGAGCGCCGTCAGCGCGCGCAACAGCAAGGACTTCCCGGCCCCGTTCGGGCCGACCAGTGCCACCCGCTCACCGCGTTCGATGTGGAGCGACGGGATATCCAAGAGTCGCACCCCGCCGCGTTCGACGACGAGGTCGCGCACGCACAGCGGAAACACCTCAGACATAGGCCACGCGCTCGGCCCGTGCGCGCACTGCGTGCACCAGCGCGTTGACGGCAAACGCCACCAGCAACAAGACAAGCCCCAGCCCCAGTGCCACAGCGAGATTGCCCTTTGAGGTTTCCATCGCGATGGTGGTCGTCATCACCCGGGTGTAGTGATTGATGTTGCCACCGACCATCAACACCGCACCGACCTCTGCGGTCGCACGGCCGAAGCCGGCGAGCAAGGCGGTCACCAGCGCGTAGCGCGCGTCCCACAACAACACCTGCAATTGCTGCCAGGTCGACAGCCCGAAGAGTTGCAGCTGTTCGCGGTACTCGGCGTGCAGTTCGAGAAAGCTCTGGCGCGACAGCCCGGCGATGATCGGCAACACCAACACCGTCTGCGCGATGACCATGGCGGTGGGCGTATAGAGGAGTTCGAGCGGGCCCAGCGCACCGGCGCGCGAGAGCAGCAGGTAGGCCACTAGGCCAACTACCACCGGCGGCAGCCCCATGGCGGTATTGACCAGCACCGTCAACACCCCGCGCCCCGGAAACCGACCGACCGCCAGCAGCGCGCCGAGCGGCAATCCGAGCACGGCCGCGATCAGCACGGCGAGCAAGGACACCCGCAGCGACAACGAGATGATTTCCAGCAGCGCCGGATCGAGGCTGACGACAAGAGAAGCGGCCTCGGCGAAGGCCTGCGAGAAACTTTGCATGGGTTCCGAGTGCGCTGTGGGGTGAACGTCACGCGCCCCGGGCAAGGGGTCGCGTCTCCCCTATTTCACCACAACCCACCC
>CALDHJ010000518.1 GCA_937941555.1 uncultured Granulosicoccaceae bacterium
ATATCCTCTGAGGCTCACGCTCTGACGGAGGTGATCCATCGCCGCGAGGTGCTCACGCCAGTGCTCATCGAGGGTTCGCAACATCACGAACTTCTCGAAACGCTGCATGTTCTCTTCACCGACCTGTTCGGTCTTGGTGGCGTGCGCGGTTTCAAGTTCGGCGATCAGTTTGTCGCGGATGCCCTCTTCTTCCAGGCTCTCGTCTTCGTCAAGCCACGCTTGCAGATCCACTCCGAGATTGAAGTGCTCGTTGAAGGCGGCCGACGCACCGGGCACGTCCCACTGTTCATCGAGCGAGCCCGGCGGAATATGCTCCGCGAGCATGTTTTCCACAACTTCCTCACGCATGCCCTTGACCGCATCACCCATGTCCTCGGAGCCCAGCAGGTCGTTGCGCTGATCGTAGATGACGCGGCGTTGGTCATTGGCAACGTCGTCGTACTCGAGCAGGTGTTTGCGAATGTCGAAGTTGTGCGCTTCAACCTTGCGCTGAGCGTTTTCGATCGCCTTGGTCACCCAGGGGTGCTCGATCGCTTCACCCTCTTCCATGCCGAGCTTCTGCATCAGGCCGGCAACACGGTCGGATGCGAAAATGCGCATGAGGTTGTCTTGCAGCGACAGGTAGAACCGGCTCGAGCCGGGATCGCCCTGACGTCCTGCACGGCCTCGGAGCTGATTGTCGATGCGACGTGACTCGTGCCGCTCCGATGCGATGATGTGCAGACCACCGGCTTCGAGCACAGTCTTGTGCCGTGCTTGCCAATCCTGACGCTGTGCCTCGCGATCCGCTTCGGTCGCCTCGGCTGGCAGGGCGTCGAGTTCGGTTTCGAGGTTGCCCCCGAGCACGATGTCCGTGCCCCGGCCCGCCATGTTGGTCGCGATGGTCACGACACCGGGTCGGCCGGCCTCGGCGATGATCGTTGCCTCGCGCTCAGGTTGCTTGGCATTGAGCACCTGATGCGGAATCGACTTCTTGTTCAACAGCTCGGAGACAAGCTCGGAGGATTCGATCGAGGCCGTACCGACGAGCACCGGCCGCTTGTCTGAGACGCAGCTTTCGATGTCTTCGATAATCGCCTGATACTTTTCTTCCTGTGTGAGGTAGACAAGGTCGGGTCGGTCATCGCGAACCATGTCGCGGTGCGTCGGCACCACCACCACTTCGAGTTCGTAGATCTGCTGGAATTCAGCTGCCTCGGTGTCGGCGGTGCCCGTCATGCCGCCCAACTTGTCGTAGATTCGAAAGTAGTTCTGAAAGGTGATCGACGCGACCGTCTGGTTCTCAGACTGGATCTGAACGCCTTCTTTGGCCTCCACCGCCTGATGCAGGCCCTCGCTCCAGCGCCGGCCCGGCATGGTGCGGCCGGTGAACTCGTCGACAATCACCACCTGCCCGTCCTTGACGATGTAGTCGACATCGCGGGTGTAGATCGCGTGGGCACGCAGCGCGGCGCCGAGGTGGTGGAGCAGCGAAATGCTGGCCGGGTCGTAGAGGCTGGCATTCTCGTCAATCAGGCCCGCTTCGATAAGCAGCGCTTCGATCTTGTCGTGGCCGGATTCGGTCAGGTGAACCTGTTTGCCTTTCTCGTCGATCGAGAAGTCGGCCGTCTCGTCCTCGCCGTCAGCCGGTGGATCGAGCTTCGGCACCAGCGCGTTGATTGAGGTGTAGAGGTCTTCGGAGGCGGTTGCCGGCCCTGAAATGATCAGTGGCGTGCGCGCCTCGTCGATCAGAATGGAGTCGACCTCGTCTACCAGTGCGAAATGCAGACCGCGCTGGCATTTGTCTTCGTCGGACATGCGCATGTTGTCGCGCAAGTAGTCGAAGCCGTATTCGTTGTTGGTGCCGTAGGTAATGTCCGCGGCATAGGCCTCGCGGCGCGTGACCGGTTTGAGATGCTGAAAACCGCCTTCTTCACCCGACCAGTCCGGGTCGAAAAGATAGGATGCCGAATCCGGGCCGAGGCCACCGGAGCCGTTGATCACACCGGTGCTCATGCCGAGAAAGTGGTAGAGCCGCCCCATCCAGGCCGCGTCACGGCGGGCGAGGTAGTCGTTGACCGTCACCAGGTGCGCGCCCTTGCCCGCAAGCGCGTTCAGGTAGATCGGCAAGGTTGCCACGAGGGTCTTGCCCTCGCCGGTTCGCATCTCGGCAATGCGCGATTGGTTCAGCACCATGCCGCCGATCAGCTGCACGTCGAAATGCCGCATGCCGAGGGCGCGTTTACCCCCCTCGCGAACCACCGCAAAGGCCTCCGGCAAGACGTCGTCGGTCGACGTGCCGTTGGCGCAACGCTCGCGCAGGCTGTCTGTTCTGGCACGTAACGCCGCGTCGTCGAGCTGCTCGAGCTCAGCCTCCAGCGCGTTGATAGTCCCGACAACGCTGCCGAGGCGTTTGATCACGCGATCGTTTCGCGTGCCAATCAGTTTTCTGGCGAGGGCGCCAAGCATGGGCGATTTCCGTCTTGATGAATCGGGCGCGGTACGCGCACCGGCTGGTGTGAATGATACTCTGCGTACTGACCCCGGCAAACCGGCCAGTGTCCACTGTTTCCCCAAGCTTGCTGCATGCGCTGAATGAAAGATCTCTCTGACATACTGCTCAAACAACTTGGTCGGCGCGCCAAGGCGGGCCAGCGCACCCGCGACCTCGTGGCCAGCGTACTGCCTGACCCGTTGGCCGACGCACTCGCCTTCGCACGGCTTGATGGCGACTGCCTGGTGCTGACAGTCGCCACACCTGGTGCTGCCACCCGCATGCGCTTCTGCCAGCGCGACATCCTTGCCGTCTGTGCCAAAGCCGATATGACGGCACGAACACTCAAATTCAAGGTTGCGCCGGCCACAGAGCGCGAGTCCACCGCGGTGCAGGCACAGGGTGACCCGCAATCTCGGGCAATCAGTGAAGAATCAGCAGCCCGGATCGGTTCCTTGGCCGAAGACGTCTCCTGCGACGCGCTGAGCGTTGCATTGAAACGGCTGGCGAGCCGCACGCCGCGCTGACTGCGCTCAGGCCGGAACGAACACCTCTGCTTCGCCGTACACAAAGGGTGATTTGCGTGTGGTCTCGAAGCAGATTTCTTCAAAGCAGGAGGGTTGCTCAAGCAGCGCCCTGACCAGCAGGTTGTTCAGGTTGTGGCCTGATTTGTAGGCCGTCACCGCGCCGATGAGGTTGTGGCCCAGCAGGTAGAGATCGCCCACGGCGTCGAGCACCTTGTGCTTGACGAATTCGTCGGGGTAGCGAAGGCCTTCGCGATTGAGGACACCGCTGTCGTCCACCGCAATTGCGTTGTCGAGACTGCCGCCCAGCGCCAGGCCCCGCGCCCGCAGTGCCTCGAAATCGCGCACGAAGCCAAACGTGCGTGCACGACTGATTTCCTTGATGAAACTGACTTTGGCGAAATCCACGTGGGTGCGCTGCGCACTGGAGCGGATCGCCGGGTGCTCGAAATCGATGGTGAAGTCGATGCCGAAGCCCACGTGCGGGTCGAGCCGTGCCCATTTGTCGCCGTCACGTACTTCAACACGCTTCTTTACGCGGATGAATCGCTTCGGGGCCACCTGCTCGGTGACACCGGCGCTTTGCAGCAGGAACACGAATGGCGCTGCACTGCCGTCCATGATCGGCACTTCGCCGTGGTCGAGCTCGACAACGCAATTGTCGATGCCGAGGCCTGCAAGGGCCGCCATCAAGTGCTCGATCGTCGACACAGCACCCTCGCCCGCTCCGAGAGAGGTTGCCAGGCGGGTATCAGTGACAGACCGCGGATCGGCTCGGTGTTCTACCACCGGGTCGAGATCGAGACGGCGAAACACGATGCCGGAGTCCGGCTGCGCCGGGCACAAGGTCATCTCGACCTTGCGACCTGTATGGAGGCCAAGGCCGGTTGCGCGAATCGTTGTCTGCAGGGTTCTCTGCCGGATCACGTGTCAAATCCCGTTATGCGTGCACAAAGGCGAGTGGCTGGGTTGGTGAGCGTCGAGGCTCAGCAACCCGTGTAGTGTTCGCCGCTCTCATTCCTGCACAGCCAATCCACCAGTCCACTACGCCTATAGCGGCAAGCAAACAGCAAGCCGCAACCGGTCAATAGTGCCAATTCGGGGACTGGGGATCAAGCCTGATGACCCTGATCCGAGACCCTTCAGTCGGCCTGGCGGCGCAAGAAGGCTGGAATATCCAGCGCGACGTACCCGTCGTCTCCAGTGTAGTCGGTTTTTTCTGTCACAGCGGCCGCAGCCTGGGGCTGGGCTGCCGGGGCAGCAGCTGCCGGCTTGGGCTGTACCGCCAGTGTCGGCGCACCGCGGCGCATGACCGTGGGCTTGTCGAGCTGGTTGTAGTTGACCCGCCCGTCACGCCCGGGACGCAGGTGCTTGGAACCGATGTGGTTCGACAGTTTCTGCGATACCGTGCCGAGACCGGTAGCCACCATGGTGACCCGCAGTTCGCCCTCGAGCTCGGGGTCGATGACAGTTCCGACAACCACTGTCGCGTCTTCAGACGCAAACTGTTTGACGACGTTGCCGACTTCTTCGAATTCGCCAATCGACATATCCATGCCACCGGTGACATTGACCAGGATGCCGCGCGCGCCGGCAAGATCGATGTCTTCAAGCAACGGGCTGTTGACGGCCTGCTCTGCCGCCTCGGTTGCACGACTCTCGCCATTTGCAATCCCGGTACCCATCATGGCCACACCCATTTCGGACATGACGGTCTTGACGTCCGCGAAATCGACGTTGATCAGGCCCGGACGGGTGATGAGCTCGGAAATGCCTTGCACGGCACCGCAGAGTACGTCGTTGGCTGCGTTGAAGGCGTCGAGCAGTGTGATGTTCTTGCCCAGCACCGACAACAACTTCTCGTTCGGGATGATGATCAGTGAGTCGACGTGCTGACGCAGTTCTTCGATG
>CALDHJ010000519.1 GCA_937941555.1 uncultured Granulosicoccaceae bacterium
CACGGAGTTCGCTGAGCTGCCACGGGAAACGCGTCATACACGCCCAGAGAACAACGCCGCAGGAATACCACCCATCTCGCAGGCCTCAGACCAGAGGTCAGGGGACACAGGAAAACCGGAGCGCTACAAGACGGCCGTTACCAGGCCAATATCTGTCGGCTTGTATTATTCGAAATAGTTCGCGTGCGCGGTGTGAATCTCGGCGATTGTTGCATCCAGCCGGCTGAGGTGGTGTTCCACGGCCTCACGCGCCTTCTTGACCGAGCCCGCTGCCAGTGCATTGGCAATGCCTTGGTGGTCGTCGACAACAGCCGAGCCCTCAAAGGGATTTCGCATACTCAATACACACAGCCTGTTCACCGACTGTTTACACGACTCGATGGTCTCGAACGCCAGCGGGTTGCCGCCGAATGTGCAAATGGCTTTGTGAAATTCGTAGTCCAACTCGTGGAGGACATCGGATTTGCCCTCCTCAACGACACCCCGTTGTACATCGATCTGCTCAGCGAGCGCATCGGCGTAGGCCGGCGTCCAGCACGCCACCGCTCGCGTGACCACTTCGAGCTCAACCGCCAGCCGCACAAAACGCGCATTCTGAATGGCTTCCATGGAAAAGCCACGCACCGTTGTCGCCCGTTGGGGCCGAATGGCAAGCAACCCCATGTTGCCGAGTCGGTTGAAGGCATCTCGCACGGGCTGCCGTGACACACCCAACTTGTTGGCGATATCGGCTTCGGATATGCGTGCGCCCGGCAACAGGCGAAGAGTCGAAATCTCCTCGTGAAGCTGGTCGAAAACGATATCTGTCGTGGTGCGCGTACCCAACGCGTCGGCCACTTTCAACATGGTCGGTCTTCCCGTTTGCCAAGAAATGCCAAGGTGGAAACCGCATTATCACCCGCTTTGGCCAACCGGGGGAATCACGCAAGCTGCCACGGATTGCGTCGTGAGACACACGAATTTGCGCTTGACTAACTGGGATACTAGTCACACACTGACTCTTGAGCAAGGCCTGTCTCCCGATCGGGTGGCAGCCAACGCCGGGCTCATACGGTGAACGGGGTGTACGACACCGTCGCCCCAAAACAACCCGGACAGGGACCCATGCGTGATCTGTCTGCCCCGGCTCTTCGGACCGGGTCATCTCAACCTGAGGGAGAAAAACATGTACCAGAAACTTGGCAAAACGCTTTTTGGCGCTCTGGCAGCCGCGACACTGTTCAGCAGTGCGGCGTCCGCAGAGACCTGGCGAGCCTGGAACATCCACAACGACGGTCACCCGAATACGGCCGCGATGGACCGTCTGGCCGAGCTGATTGGTGAAGCAACCAGCGGCGAAGTCACACTCGAAGTGTTCCACGGTGGCGTGCTGGGATCACAGCCCGATGCCATCGAGCAAGTGCGTATCGGCGCAATCGAAGTCGGTAACTTCAACCTTGGCCCCATCGGACCGATGGTCAAGGAAGCCAACCTCGTGTCCCTGCCGTTCATCTTCAAGAGCGTGCCGCACATGTTCCGCGTGCTCGAGGGCGAAGGTGGCGAGATCATGGCTGCAGCCATGGGCGATGCGGGCATCCTGCCGCTGGCATGGATCGACGCCGGTGCGCGCTCCTTCTATGCGCAAAAGCCGATCAACACCCCGGCTGACGTCGAAGGCCTGAAAATTCGGGTCATGAACAACGACCTGTACACCGCGATGATCTCGGCGATGGGTGGCAACCCCTCACCGATGGCCTTCTCCGAAGTACAACAGGCCTTGAAAACCGGCGTGGTTGACGGTGCAGAGAACAACTTCCCGTCTTTCAAGAACGTCGGGCACTATGAAGTGACCACAAACTACTCGCTCAGCGAGCACCTGATCATCCCCGAGTGCATTTGCGTGAACACCACCAAGTTCAACGCACTGTCAGCCGAGATGCAGGAAGCGGTTCGTGGCGCAGCACAAGAAGCTGCGGCGTACCAGCGTGAGCTCTGGGCTGTTCAGTCCGAGCAAGCACGCAAGGACGTCGAGGCCGCTGGCATCGCTGTCAACGAAATCGAAAACAAAGCGCCGTTCCAGGATGCCATGGCGTCTGTTTACGAAGACTACTTGAGCGCCAACCCTGACATGCGCAAGCTGGTCGAGATTGCTCAGTCAACCGAGTAATCCGTTAACAGCGTAGGCTGCAGACAAGTCGCCCGGTTTCACTGCGTGGAGCCGGGCGATTTTGCAGGAGACACAGCATGCACAATCCCGACACACCACCCCGTTTTCTGCTGAAAATGGACTGGGTATTCGATCAACTATCCCGGCTCTGTTTTCTCCTGGCCGGCACGGCGCTGGTGGTGATGACAGCCATTTTTGCCTGGCTGGTGTTCGGTCGGTACGTCCTTAACGACACGCCCACCTGGGTCGAGCAAGTGTCATTGCTGCTGGTCATGGTCATTGCGTTTCTCGGCGCCGCCGCTGGCGTGAAGGAACATACCCATCTGTCGGTTGTGGTGTTTCGCAACATCGTCCCCACCCGTGTGCGCACCGTCTTTGTCTTTGTCTCAGACAGCCTGATGACCGTGTTCGGCGGCATGATGTTCTGGTACGGAATCGAACTGACAAAATTCAAATGGAACACGCAGATCCCGCTGATCAAATGGTCTGAGGGGTTGCGGTCACTGCCGTTGACCATCTGCGGCGCCCTGCTGTTCCTGTTCTCGTTGGGACACTTGATCAAGCTGTGTCTCGGACAGGACAAACGCCAGGACAATATCGATCAGGGCTGACGTCGGACACGCGATCTCGCCCTTCACACCCACTACAGAAAACAGGAACAGGCACTGAACTATGGGATTGACGTTGCTTCTCGGGGTATTTGCCCTTTGCGTGATCCTCGGGACACCGGTCGCCTTTGCGCTCGGTATCGCGGCATTGTCGGCCTTCTGGTTTGAAGGTCTGCCGCTCTTTGTCGGGTTTCAACGCATCGTGTCGGGCATCAACGTCTTCTCGTTGATGGCCATTCCGTTTTTCATCTTCGCCGGCGAGTTGATGTTTCACGGCGGGATCGCCATGCGCCTGGTGCGCTTTGCCCAGGCAGCAGTCGGCGCGGT
>CALDHJ010000520.1 GCA_937941555.1 uncultured Granulosicoccaceae bacterium
CATCCTCAAGCCTGGCACCGAACTGATCAGCGTAGAAATCGACGCCACACCGTCCGAGCGTGATGAGGTCGAGTTCGCTCACGGCGTGATCAGCCAATCGTGGTGCGGGTGGTTGTGGAAGACCCATTTCCGGGTCGGGCCGGCCATGACATTGAGGTAGTAGCCCTCATAGCCGTGTGGCACGCCGTAGGGGTGGTAGCCACGCGGCACCAACACGACATCGCCGTCGTGGATCGCCAGCGTCTCATCGAGACCATGGTCGTCGGTGTAAACGCGCTGAAAGGCAAATCCCTGTTCCGGGAAAATCCGGTGGTAGTAGGTCTCTTCGAGCAGAGACTGGTTCGGCAGGTCGTCTTCGTCGTGGCGGTGCGGCGGGTAGCTACTCCAGTTGCCGGCCGGTGTGCGCACCTCGACAACGAGCAGGCTGTGCGCCCAGTCGACCCGGTCGGGCAGGATGTCGTAGATGTGGCGCGTGTTGCTGCCCTCGCCCCGCAAGGAGTAGCCGACATCGTCCCCGGCGATCAGCCGCACCGGGTAGGCATCGGCCTCACCACCGGGCGCACTGCACACTGCGAGTGTCAGTTCACCGCGCGCGACCACATGCGCCGAGACGCCAGAAGGCACATAGAGCGAGACGGGCTTGATGTGTTCCGAGACGTGTTCGCGCTCACCGAGGTTGGCGAAATTCTCACCGCCGGCCGCCATGTCGGCGAAGCCCGACACAATCACCAGACAGCGTTCCAGATCGTCAGCTTCAAAAGCCAACACGTCCCCGTCATCGAGACGATACTCGGCGAAGCCGACATACTGCCAACCGGCCGAGGCCGGGGTGATGCGGTGTACGCAGCCGTCTTCATCGGCAGCCTGTGGCTTGATCAGCAACTCGCTCATGGTGCCCCCACAGCTTGTGTTGTGCGGGTCTGCGCCGAGGTGGTGGCCGCGTCAGCCAACAGCAACGCTCGCAGGCCGTCTTCGCCGGTCGGCACGGTTCCGCCCTCGCCCGCTACCCAGGCGACAAACTGCGACAACTCGGCAGCATAGGCCTCGACGTACCGCGTCATGAAAAAGTCCTGCAGCGGCTCGCGGCGATAGCCCGAAGCGCCGGCCTGCTCGACCAGCGTGTTGCGCGGGTTGCTGATGCGCAACATGCCTTCGCTGCCGTGCACCTCGACGCGCTGGTCGTAGCCGTACACGGCGCGGCGAGAGTTGGTGATCACGCATTGCTTGCCGCTGGCGGTCAGCAGGGTCGCCGACGCGGTGTCGTAGTCTTCGCCCTCGATCGCCGGGTCGGTCAACACCGAACCGAAGGCGCTGACAGCGATCGGCTCCTCGCCGAGCATCCAGCGTGCAATGTCGAGGTCGTGGATCATCATGTCTCGGAAAATGCCGCCAGAGCGCCGGATGTAATCGAGCGGCGGTGCGGCGGGGTCGCGTGACGTGATCACGACTTGCTCAACCTCGCCGATCTCGCCTGCGGCAATTGCGGCCTTGAGCGACGCGAAGTGCGGGTCGAATCGGCGGTTGAAGCCGACCATCAACCGCGCGCCAGTCTCGGCGACCACCCCCAGACACGCGCGAACACGGTCGGCGTCGAGGTCGATCGGCTTTTCGCAGAAGATCGCCTTGCCCGCGCGCGCCGCATCTTCAATAAGGTCGGCATGGGTGTCAGTCGGGGTGCAGATGATTACCGCATCCACGTCATCGGCGCGAATCAGGTCGGCTACTTCGCCCACCCGGCAACCGTAGCGCTCGCTCAGCGCCCGCGCGGCCGCCGGCATGGCGTCCGCCACCGCGACCAGTTCCGCCACCTCACTCGCGGCCACCGCACGCGCGTGCACCTGGCCGATGCGACCGGCACCAAGAACAGCAAATCGGGATGTCATGCAGGGGATTCTCCGTGTGATAACTCAACCCAGGCACCGGACGCGTGCGACGCGACCATCGCGTCGAGCACGCGGTGCACCGCGAGGCCGTGGGCGAAATCGAGCCAGTGTGGTTGACCGGAGTCGATGGCGCTCAGAAAGTCGCGCTGTTCGATGATGATCTGGTCCTGGTAGCCGGTGCCGTGGCCCGGTCCGAGGCAGAAGGCCTCGTAGTTCGGGTGCGCGGGCCCGGTCAGAATTTTCGTGAAGCCCGCCTCGGACGCCGGCGCATCACCGCGGCAGAGCCACACGGCGTTCTGGTCTTCCTGATCGAAACGAATGCTGCCGGTGCTGCCGTGGATCTCGTAGGCGTAACCCATTTTGCGACCGTGGGCGACGCGGCTCGAGAGGATGTGTCCCATCGCACCGTTGGCGAAACGGCACAGGCACTGCGCCTGGTCATCGTTCGTGACGGCTACGCCGCCGCGTTCGGGCACCACTGTTTGCACGTCCGACACCAGGGCGGCGATATCGCCGCCCAGTGCAATCGCGCAGTTGATCGCGTGGGGGGCGAGGTCGCCGAGGTTGCCGTTGGCGAGGCCCTCGGTGCGCCAGTTGGCAGGCAGGGACGCGTCGGCGAGAAAGTCTTCGGTGTGCTCGATGTGCAGGTAGCGCAGCGTCCCGATGGCTCCGTCCGCAATCAGCTGCCGGGCAAATTGGGTTGCCGGTGTGCGCACGTAATTGAAGCCGATCATGTTGACGACCCCGCTCGCACGCGCCGCGTCGACCATGGCCTCCGCCGAGGCGGTGTTCTCGGCCAAAGGCTTCTCGCAGAACACCGGCTTGCCGAGCGCGAAGGCCGCCTCGCTGATCGCGCGGTGGGTGTCTTGTTGGGAGGCGATCACGATCGCCTCGATCGCGGGGTCCGCAACCAGCTCACGCCAGTCGCCGGTGCTGCGCTTGAACCCCAGGCGCTCGGCTGCCGCGCGGGCGCCGTCGGCCGAGCGTGTGGCGATCATTTCGCAGCGTGGGCGCAACGCGGTATTGAACACCGCGCCGACAGCCTGCAACGCCACGGCGTGGGCCTTGCCCATGTAGCCCGCACCGATCAGCCCGATGCCGATCTCACGTGTCACAGGGTATCTCCGCCGAAAACCGGTCGGTGCGGCAGAAAGGTCAAAACGGCGATCACAGGCGTTCCTGGCAGCAAGGGGAGCTTCACTAAGCCTGCGATTTAATCACACCCCCAAGCCATTTTGCAACCGGTTGCAAAATCAATATCAACCGCCGGCGAAGCCAATAACCAACGGTCGCCCGGACTCCCGCTGTGGCGGCTAGGCCGCCGACAGGGGCAGACGCCGTGCGCGGTCGCCGGTCGAGCGCGCAAGCGCATTGGCAATCGCCGCTGCAGCCGGAGCAAGTGCTGCTTCCGCGGCGCCCGATGACGGTTCGTCGGAGTCGATCAAGGTGATCTGCATGTCCGGCACATCGGCCTGCCGCGGCAATGCGTAGCGGTCGAAGTTATCCGATGCGCCGATGCCACCACGGACCTCGAAGGTCTCGGACAGGGCCATGCCGATGCCCCAGACGAGGTTGCCCTCGATCTGGGCGCGCACCTGATCGGGTGAGACCACCTGCCCGCAGTCGTGCACACACACCAACTGCGTCACGCGGGGTTTCCCCGAATCCGCTGCGACCCGTGCGGCGACAGCGAGAAAGGTCACGCCTTTGTACACCGCCGCCGCGATGCCGACGGATTCACCCGCTGTCGCAGCGTCCACGTCGATCTGCTCAGACAGGGTCGTTAGGCACGCCGCGAGGCGTGGGTTGTCGAGATGTGCCAGGCGAAACGCAATTGGGTCTCGGCCGGCGGCGAGCGCAAGCTCGTCCATCGCACACTCGATGGCGAAGGTGTTCGGCGCCGCACCGAGCCCCCGCCAGGGGCCGGTGGGCATCGCCAGACGCCGATCGGCAAACTCGGTCAGCTGGTTCTCGAATCGGTAGGGCACAGCCAACCCACGACGCGTCCCCGGATCTGGGATCTGGTCGGCCACCCAGGTCAGGGCCGACGGCACAAACAACGATGAAGTGAGAATCGGAGCGCCGATGGCGCGGTGATGCCAGAAGGCGATATGACCCGTGCTGTCGATTCCGGCGTCGATGCGTGTTGAGTACGGGGGGCCGACGTAGTTGTGGCGAAACTCGTCTTCGCGGCTCCACTGCACCTTGACCGGCTGGCGTACCGCGGCACTGAGCCAGGCGGCTTCAACTGCGGCCTGACACATCACGCGCCCGCCGAACGCGCCGCCCACGCGGTGGTTGCGCACTATGGTGTTTTCGCGCGACAGCCCGGTGGCACGGCTGACCAGATCCTGCACCAACCACGGATCCTGACTCCCACTCCAGACTTCACACAGGGTCTTGCCGTCGGCGTAGGTGATCACCGACGCGACGGCGCTGCGCGGTTCCATGGCCGCGTGAGCGACCATCGGTGAGTCGTAGCGCAGCGACACCGTTTCGACCGACGCCTCGCGACCACGTGCAATCGACCCCTCGTCAATCGGCTCGTGGTCGAGCTCGCCCGAGGCAATCGCTTCGTCGATGTCGACCGGGCGGTCGGCGGCGTCGCGCTCCGCGTCGGTCAGAGGCTGCCATTGCACATCGAGTGCAACGAGGCCTTGTGCTGCGGCGTGCGGCGTCAGCGCGACCACGCCGACTTCGCTCTCGAATTCGACCACGGCCTCAACGCCTGCAACCGCCTCCGCCGCCGCGCGGTTGAAACGCCCCATCGCCGCGCCGAGTTGCGGCGGTTTTGCGACTTGGCCATAGCGCATGTCCGGCACCCGGACATCTCGACTGTAGGTTTCGGCGCCCGTCACGATGCGTTCGAGGTTGACCCCGGGCGCAGGTTTGCCGACAACAGACAGCTCCTCTGCTGGTCGCTCGCTGAACAAATCGAGCGGGCTGTCGATCGGTTCAGCCAGGACCGTGGCTTCCTTGGCGTCGAGCAGTTGGGCGAAGGCAAGGCGCTCACCCGAGGGCGACACCCACTCACCCTCCTCAAGGGACCATTCAGCCGGGGCGCCGCCGGCGCGTGCAACCGCGCGCGATCGCAACACTTCACGCAAGCGCGCTGCGGCACGGGCTGTGACCGTGCGGTAGTTCTCCATGCTCTGGCTGCCAACCGTCATCTGACAGGGCGCCTGAATGGCCGTGGATTGGTGGTGGCAGTCTATCTCTGCAACCCCGACACCCAACT
>CALDHJ010000521.1 GCA_937941555.1 uncultured Granulosicoccaceae bacterium
CAGGGTGCAGACGAATTGATCGCTCAACAGGAGACTCCGAATGTCTGAAGACATGATTTACCCGGTACCCGCCGATTTCGGCGCCGAGGGCACGCTCACCGCGGCTGACTACCAGCGCATGTACAAGGCTTCGGTCGACGATCCCGCATCCTTCTGGGCTGAGCAATGCGAGAAATTTCTGACCCTGAGCAAGCCGTGGGACACCGTCCTCGACTGGGACTACCACAAGGCCCACATCCGCTGGTTCGAAGGCGCTGAGCTCAACGTTTCAGAAAACTGCCTCGACCGGCACCTCGCCACCCGTGGCGACCAGACGGCCATCATCTGGGAAGGCGACAACCCCGATGACAGCCTTGCACTGAGCTACAGCGAGTTGCACGCCGCCGTGTGCAAATTCGCCAACGGCATGAAATCGCTCGGCGTTGGCCGTGGCGACCGGGTCTGCATCTACATGCCCATGATTCCCGAAGCCGCCGTAGCCATGCTGGCCTGTACACGCATCGGTGCCATCCACTCGATCGTGTTCGGCGGCTTCTCGCCAGATGCGTTGCGCGACCGCATTCTCGACGCAGAGTGCAAGATGGTGATCACCGCTGACGAGGGCGTTCGCGGCGGCAAGGCCGTTCCGCTCAAGGCAAACGCCGATATCGCGTGTGACGGGGCCGATTGCGTCGAACACGTTGTGGTGGTCAAACGCACCGGCGGCGACGTCGCACACACCGCGCCGCGCGACGTCTGGTACCACGAACTGACCGAGAGCCAGAGCACCGACTGCCCGGCCGAACAGATGGGCGCCGAAGACCCGATGTTCATCCTCTACACCTCGGGCTCGACCGGCAAACCCAAGGGCGTGCTGCACACCACGGCGGGCTACCTGCTGCAGGCTGCGGCCACCCACAAATACACGTTCGACTACCGGGATGGCGAAGTCTTCTGGTGCACGGCAGACGTCGGCTGGGTCACCGGACACAGCTACATCGTCTACGGCCCGCTCGCCAACGGCGCAACCACACTGATGTTCGAGGGCGTGCCGAACTACCCGACCGTGAGCCGGTTCTGGGACGTCGTGGACAAGCACAACGTCGCCACCTTTTACACCGCACCAACCGCGATTCGCGCGCTCATGGCGCACGGCGATGACCCGGTCACGAGCACCTCGCGCAAAAGCCTGCGCCTACTCGGTACGGTGGGCGAACCCATCAACCCGGAAGCCTGGGAGTGGTATCACAAAGTGGTTGGCGACAGCCGCTGCCCGATCGTGGACACCTGGTGGCAGACGGAGACCGGCGGCCACCTGATCACGCCCCTACCCGGCGCGACCGACCTCAAACCCGGCTCCGCCACCCACCCGTTTTTCGGCGTCCAACTGGCGCTGCTCGACGATCAGGGCAACGAATTGCCAGACACCGGCGAGCAATCGGGCGTACTGGTCATCAAGCACCCCTGGCCCGGTCAGATGCGCAGCATCTACGGCAACCCCCAGCGGTTCTACGAGGCCTACTTCCAGATGTATCCGGGCTACTACTTCTCGGGCGACGGCGCGCGGCGCGACGCCGATGGCTACTGGTGGATCACCGGTCGCGTCGACGACGTGATCAACGTGTCCGGCCACCGCATGGGCACGGCGGAAATCGAGTCGGCGCTGGTGTTGCACGAGAAAGTTGCCGAGGCCGCCGTGGTCGGCTACCCGCACGAGATCAAGGGCCAGGGCATCTACGCCTACGTCACCCTCATGGCAGGCGTTGCCGACTCGGAAGAGCTGCGTGCCGAGCTTGTCAAACACGTGCGCAAGGAAATCGGTCCAATAGCGTCACCCGACGTGTTGCAGTGGGCTCCGGGACTGCCGAAAACGCGTTCCGGGAAGATCATGCGGCGCATTCTGCGCAAGATTGCCCACAACGAGATCGACAGCTTGGGCGACACCTCGACCCTCGCCGACCCGGCTGTTGTGGAGGATCTGATCGCCAACCGTTCACAGACCTGATCGGAACACGGCGGACACCACAAAAAAAAAAGCCCGGCAATTGCCGGGCTTTTTTGGGTATTCAATACCTCACGCTTTACAGCCTAGCTCGCCAAACGCCGCCACGTGTCCACCACGGTGTCAGGATTGAGGGAGACACTCTCGATGCCTTCTGTTTGCAGCCACTTGGCAAAATCAGCGTGATCAGATGGCCCCTGGCCACAGATCCCGACGTACTTCCCACGCTGCAGACAGGCCTTGATTGCCATTGACAGCAATGCCTTGACCGCCGGATCACGTTCGTCGAAATGCTCGGCAACCAACTCGGAATCACGGTCCAGACCGAGCGTCAACTGCGTCAGGTCATTCGAGCCGATGGAAAACCCGTCGAAGATATCGAGGAAGGCATCGGCCAACACCGCATTGGTAGGCAGTTCGCACATCATGACGACGCGCAATCCATTGTCCCCTTTCTTGAGTCCCTGCTCGGCCATGACATCGAGCACTCGCTGGCCTTCATCGACGGTTCGGACAAAGGGCACCATGAGTTCGACGTTGCTGTATCCCATGTCCTCGCGCACACGCTTCATCGCTTCACATTCCATGTGGAAGCATTCACGGAAACTGTCGGACACGTAGCGCGCCGCACCGCGGAAGCCCAGCA
>CALDHJ010000522.1 GCA_937941555.1 uncultured Granulosicoccaceae bacterium
GGACCCGATGGCCCCGAGGCCGACCACACCGAGTGTCTTGCCGCGCAGCTCGCTGCCGGCAAACTGCTTCTTCTGCTTTTCGAGCAACGCGTTCATGGCCGCGGCATCGTCCATCTCGGCGAGGCTCTGGCTATACGCCAAGCCCGGCACAATTCCGCGCGAGGCGAGCAGCATCCCGGCGAGCACGAGCTCCTTGACCGAGTTGGCGTTCGCACCCGGGGTGTTGAAGACAACCACACCTTTGGCGGTGTAGTCATCAACCGGGATGTTGTTGACGCCCGCACCGGCGCGGGCGACAGCCATCAGCGATTCGGGCACGTCCATGCCGTGCAATTTCTGGCTTCTGAGCAACAGTGCGTCGGGTGACGTCTCGTCGTCGCCAACCGTGTATTTGGCCTCGTCGAAGCGGGCGAGCCCGACCTCGGAGATGGCGTTGTAGGTTTTGACCTTGAACATGGGGGTTCCTGGAGAGGGGTATTAGCGGGTAACGGATAGGTAGGCCCAGTCGAGCCAGGGCACCAATGCGCTGAGATTTTCGGTTTCGACTGTCGGCCCGCACCAGATGCGCAAGCCGGCCGGCGCGTCGCGGTAGGCGCCGATGTCGAGGGCCGCTTTCTCGTTCGCGAGCAGGCTGATCATCTCCTTGACCTGCGCCGGCTCCGCGTCAACGGTGAGGCAGACACTGGTGGTGGATCGGGTCTCGGGAGCCACGGCGAGGTAGTTGAGCCAATCGCGCTCGGCGACGGCGGCATCGAGAACGGCTGCGTTCTCCTCGGTGCGGGCTTGCGTTGCGCGCACGCCACCGATCTCGGCGACCCAGTCGAGTGCATCGAGGCAATCGGCAACACACAACATCGACGGGGTGTTGATGGTGGAGCCCTTGAAGATGCTCTCGATCAACTTGCCGCCCTTGGTCAGGCGGAACACCTTCGGGATCGGCCAGCTCGGGGTGTATGACTCGAGCCGTTCGACTGCGCGCGGGCTCAAGATGATCACGCCGTGACCGCCCTCACCCCCAAGCGCTTTCTGCCAGGAGAAGGTCGCGACGTCGATCTTGGGCCACGGAATATCCATGGCGAACACGGCAGAGGTCGCGTCACAGAGTGTCAGCCCCTCACGCGAATCGCTGATCCAGTCGCCGCTGGGCACGCGCACGCCGGCAGTGGTGCCGTTCCAGGTGAACACCACGTCGGACGCCGGGTCGATACCCTCGAGGCTCGGCAAGTGGCCGTAGTCGGCTTCTCGCACGTTCAGTGCGGGCAATTTGAGTTGCTTGACCGCGTCTGTCACCCAGCCCTTGCCAAAGGATTCCCAGGCCAGCACCTCGACCGGGCGCTCGCCGAGCAGGCTCCACATCGCCATCTCGAAGGCACCTGTATCAGAGCCCGGCACCACACCAACGCGGTAGCCGCTGGGCAGCTCGAGCAGGTCAGCCGTGCGGCGACAGACTTCTTCGAGATGGCCCTTGCCCGGCGCCGCGCGGTGCGAGCGACCCAGTGCGGAGAGGTCGAGCGTGTCGACGCGGTATCCCGGTCGCTTGGCACAGGGGCCGGACGAGAAGTGGGGATTGGCGGGCCGGTGAGACGGGGCAGTGGCAGCGGTCATGGGGTCCTCGACGGGTTGAAGCGATGGGTTGCGATTCCACCTTCCCGAAGGCGTGGAATCTGGAGAAACGCTTCAGGTCGGGGAGGAGTCGATCAGGCAGATGAACCTGATGAACGGGCACACGATGACGAACCGTCGCAACCCGAGGTCATCGCCACGCACACACCACACGCCTGCACGAGCAGGGTTGTCGGGTGAATCGCGGAGCTGACGAGAGGGGCCATGAAACGGTTGAATGCGTGTGATTGACGAGACCGGGGATTTAAGCGCATTGCAGCGCACAATGCAACGAAAACCGACAGGGTCTTGTTCGATCGCGACAGATTGCAAGGGTGGTGCGCAAAAAAAGGCCCCGCATTGCGGGGCCCCTTTGCCGTGTCGCGTGCGGATCAGCGCTTGCTGAACTGCGTCGCGCGGCGGGCTTTGCGCAGGCCGACCTTCTTGCGCTCGACCTTGCGGGCGTCACGCGTGAGGAAACCGTGGCGACGCAGATCAGAGCGCAGCTCTTCGTTGTATGAGAGCAGCGCGCGGGCGATGCCGAGGCGGATCGCACCGGCCTGGCCACTGCTGCCACCGCCGTTGACGGTGATGCTGAAATCGAACTTGTCCGCGACGGCCAGCGCTTCAAGCGGCTGACGCACGATCATGCGCGAGGTCTCACGACCGAAGAAATCTTCGATCGGCTTCTTGTTGACGGTAATGGAACCGCCACCGGAGCGCATGAAAACCCGTGCGCTTGAAGTCTTGCGGCGGCCGGTGCCGTAGTACTGTTCAGCCATAGTCTGTAACTCAGATATCCAGCGGCGTCGGCTGCTGCGCGACGTGCGAGTGATTGGAGCCGGCGAAGACGCGCAGCTTCTTGAACATGGCGCGACCGAGCGGGTTCTTCGGCAACAT